>DASTHP010000135.1:0-14358 GCA_035718125.1 Burkholderiales bacterium
TTCCCGATCTGCCCGGCGGTCATCGAAGACTTCTGCCGCTTCTAGGAGCGCGCGATGGAAATCCTCAGCAACCTCGCGCTCGGCTTCGGCGTCGCGCTGTCGCCGTTCAACCTGCTGATGTGCCTGATCGGCGTGATTCTCGGCACGCTGATCGGCGTGCTGCCCGGCGTGGGCCCGGTGGCGACCATCGCCATGCTGCTGCCGATCACCTTCAACCTCAACCCGATCGCCGCGCTGATCATGCTCGCCGGCATCTATTACGGCGCACAGTACGGCGGCTCGACCACGGCGATCCTCGTCAACCTGCCGGGCGAATCCTCATCGGTGGTGACCTGCCTGGACGGCTACCAGATGGCACGCCGCGGCCGCGCCGGGCCCGCGCTCGCGACGGCTGCTCTCGGTTCGTTCTTCGCCGGGTGCGTGGCGACGCTGATCGTCGCGATGTTCGCGCCGCCGCTCGCCGAAGTGGCGCTGAAATTCGGCCCCTCGGAGTACTTCTCGTTGATGGTGCTCGGCCTGGTGGCCGCGGTGGTGCTCGCACACGGCTCGCTCATCAAGGCGATCTGCATGGTGCTGCTCGGCCTGATGCTCGGCCTGGTCGGCACCGACGTGAATTCCGGCGTGCTGCGCTTTGCCTTCGGCATCTCGGAGCTCGCCGACGGCATCAGCTTCGTCACCGTGGCGATGGGCATGTTCGGCCTGGCGGAGATCGTCGGCAACCTCGAGCAGAAGGGCGCGCGCGAGGTGTTCACCAGCAAGGTGACGCACCTGTGGCCGACCAAGGACGACTTCAAGCGCATCTGGGCACCGATCCTGCGCGGCACCTTCCTCGGTTCGGCGCTCGGCATCCTGCCCGGCGGGGGCGCGTTGCTCGCGTCGTTCGGTGCCTACACGCTGGAAAAGAAGGTGTCCAAGAACGCCCACGAGTTCGGCAAAGGCGCGATCGAGGGCGTGGCGGCGCCGGAGGCGGCCAACAACGCGGGCGCGCAGACGTCCTTCATCCCGCTGCTCACCCTCGGCATTCCCTCCAACGCGGTGATGGCGCTGATGATCGGCGCGATGATGATCCAGGGGATCGCGCCGGGACCGCAGGTGATGACGGAAAGGCCGCAGCTCTTCTGGGGAATGATCGCCTCGATGTGGCTGGGCAACCTGATGCTGGTGGTGCTCAACCTGCCGCTCATCGGCATGTGGATCAAGCTGCTCACCGTGCCCTACCGGATCCTCTACCCCTCGATCCTGGTGTTCATGTGCATCGGCGTGTTCAGCCTGTCGAACAACCCCTTCGACGTGCTGCTGATGGCGCTGTTCGGCCTGCTGGGCTACATCTGCGTGAAGCTCGAATGCGAGCCGGCGCCGATGATCCTCGGCTTCATCCTCGGGCCGCTGATGGAGGAGAACTTGCGCCGCGCGATGCTGCTGTCCCGCGGCGACGCGCTGGTGTTCTTCCAGAAGCCGATCAGCGCCACCTTCCTCGTCATCTCGATCATCC
Source organism: Burkholderiales bacterium (assembly GCA_035718125.1). Lineage (GTDB taxonomy): Bacteria > Pseudomonadota > Gammaproteobacteria > Burkholderiales > SG8-39 > JAABQT01. Next base: position 1,493 of record DASTHP010000135.1, read on the forward strand.
TGCTGACCATCGTTGCGCTGCCCAACATCCGCAAGCGGCGCGAGGAAGTGTTCGTCGAGGAGACCTAGCAGTGCGCGCCTGGCTCGCAGCAGGACGGCGGCTCGCCGCCCTGGCGGTGCTCGCGGCGGCGGCGCTGCCGGTGTTCGGACAGGCCTGGCCGTCGAAGCCCGTGCGCGTCGTCGTGCCGTATCCGCCCGGCGGGCCCGTGGACATCTCGGCGCGGCTGCTCTCGCCCAGGCTGCAGGAGGCGCTCGGACAGCCGTTCCTCGTGGAGAACAAGCCCGGCGCGGGCGGCAACATCGGCGCCGACTTCGTGGCGAAGAGCGCGCCCGACGGCTACACCATCGGCATGGGCGCCATCGCCACCCACGCCATCAACCCGGCGCTGATGGCGAGCGTGCCCTACGACCCGATCAGGGACTTCCGGCATCTCGCGCTCGTGGTGCAGGTGCCCAACGTCCTGGTGGTGAATACGGATCTGCCTGTGCGCTCGGTGGCGGAACTCGTCGCGTATGCCAAGGCGCGGCCCGGCAAGCTCGATTTCGCCTCGGGCTCGACCGGCTCGACCGGACATCTCGCCGGCGAGCTGTTCAAGCAGATGACCGGCACCTTCATGGTCCACATTCCCTACAAGGGCGCGCCGCCCGCCGTCGCGGACCTGCTCGCCGGCCGCGTGCACCTGATGTTCGACAACCTGGCGAGCGCGCTGCCCAACGTGAAGGCGGGCAAGCTGCGCGCGCTCGCGGTGACTACGCTCAAGCGCTCCGCCTCGCTGCCCGAGCTGCCCACGCTGGACGAGTCGGGCCTGAAGGGTTTCGACATGACCACCTGGTGGGGCCTGATGGGGCCGGCCGGCATGAAGGCGGACGTGGTCCAGCGCCTCTCGGCGGAGATCCTGAAGGCCATGGATTCACCCGAGGTGCAGGCGAGGCTGCGCGCGATGGGCATGGAGGGCAGCGCCGTGCGCACGCCCGAGCAGTTCACTGCCTTCGTCGACGCAGAGCGCAGGCTCTACGCGAAGCTCGTGAAGCAGTCGGGCGCCAAGCCCGACTAGAAAATTGGGGTCAGGGCTGCATTTCGTCTCGCAAGCGAAATGCGGCCCTGACCCCAATTTTCAGCGCGAGGGAAAATTCGGCCCTGACCCCGATTTTCTCTACCGCCCGCGCTAGAGCACCGCGATGGTCTGCACCTCGACCAGGAACTGCTCGCCGACCAGCCGGTCGATGATGAGCAGCGTATTCGGCGGGTACTTGCCGTCGGGGAACATCTTGGGGAACTCGCGCAGGCGCCAGGCCATGAACTTCGGGATGTCCTGCGAGTGCACGAGATAGGTGGTGAACTGGGCCACGTTGCCCCAGCCCGCGCCCGCCGACTTCAGCGCGGTTTCGACCTGCCGGAAGACGCCCGAGCACTGGGTGTCGAAGTCGTCCCCGGGCGCCAGCATCCCCGCGATGTAGAGCGTTTCCTGCGCGTTGCGCACGCGCGTCATGTGCGAGTACTGGCCGAGGGGCTTGCCCAATGCCTCGACGTTGCCCACCTTGATGTCGGCCATGCGCTCGTTCCTCCCCTGGGTTGTCCGGCTACTTCTGCGCTTTGCCGCGCGCGGCGAGCAGCGCCTTCACCGCGTAGGCCAGCGCGCGCCGCTCCACGGGCTTGACCAGATACCCGTTGGCGCCCGCAGCGATGCAGCGGTCGTTGGTTTCCATGTCGTCGAGCACTGACACAATCATCACTGGCGTGGCCATGTTGGCCGAGCCGGCGCGGATCTCCTTGAGCACGCCGAAGCCGCCGATGCCCGGCATCTGCAGGTCGAGCAGGATGGCGTCGTAGGCGAAGTTGTTCGCCAGGCGCAGCGCCTGCTCGCAGGTGCCCGCCAGCTGCGCCTCGACCTTCATGTCCTTGGTGAGCAGCCGCGCGAGCAGCAGCCGCGTGGACTCGTCGTCGTCGACGATCAGCAGGCGATGGCGTGGTTCTGCGGTCTTGGGTTTGGCGGGCATCAGTGGGCGAGCTGCCGGGCGAGATCGTTGAAGTTGCGCGCGTGGATATCGAACGCGGGCTCGCGCGACGTGTCCACCTTCACAGCGGGCCCATGCTCTTTCGGGCGCGGCACGAAGGCCGTCTTCAGCCCGCAGGCGCGCGCTGCGCGCAAGTCGTCCTTGTGCGCGGCAACCATCATCAGCTCCTGGGGCTTCACGCCGAGGAGGTCCGCCGCCCCGAGGTAGGTCTCGGGGTCGGGCTTGTAGTGCCGCACCACCTCGGCCGACAGGATGCAGTCCCAGGGCAGCCGCGCATGCTTGGCCATGTTGGTCAGCAACGCCACGTTGCCGTTGGACAGCGTGGCGATGACGTGCCGGCGCTTGAGCTTGGCGAGCCCGGTGCGGGCGTCGCGCCAGGGCTCGAGCCGGTGCCAGACCCGGTTCAGGTGCTCGAGCTCCTGCTCGCTCAATCCCCGCAAGCCGAAGCGCTCGAGCAGACCGTCGAGGATCATGCGGTGCAGGGCATCGATCTTCGTCCAGGGCAGCTCGCCCGAGCGCACGCGCGCCATGGCCGGCTGGTAGCCGGCGCGCCAGGCGTCGGCGAACGCCGCCGCGTCGAACTTGAGCTTCAGTCGCCGCCCCAGTGCCCGTGCCTCGCGAATGATCGAGCCGCGCCAGTCGACGACCGTGCCGAACACGTCGAACACCAGGGCCTTCACGGCGGGAGCGGGGCGCATTGGCGGAATTCTACGCAAGGTCCGGCCTGGGGCGGGGCGGCGTTCACGCCTTCCTGCGCTGGTGCTGCCAGAGCACGTCGCCGCGCCTCGCGGCGCGGTTCAGGCTGCGGCCGAGCACGAACAGGAGGTCGGAGAGGCGGTTGAGGTACTGGCGCGCGCGCTCCCCCACCGGCTCGCGGCGGCCGAGGGCCACGAGGCTCCTTTCGGCGCGCCGGCACACGGCGCGCGCGAGGTGGGTGGCGGCCGCGGCGCGCGAGCCGCCCGGCAGGATGAACTCCTTGAGCGGCTTGAGCTTGGCGTTGTGGAACTGGGTGAGCTGCTCCAGGCGGGTGACGTGCGCATCCGTGATCATCGCGTGGCCGGGAATGCAAGCTTCGCCGCCGAGGTCGAAGAGGTCGTGCTGCACGCGCAGCAGTGCCTGGCGCACGTCCTTCGGCAGCTTCTCCGCAAGCACCACCCCGAGACTGGAGTTGAGCTCGTCGAGGTCGCCCAGGAGCTGCACGCGCGGGCTGTCTTTGCCCACGCGCGCGCCGTCACCGAGGCCGGTCTCGCCGGCGTCGCCGGTGCGCGTGGTGATCTTCGACAGCCGGTGACCCATGGCGCTGGTGCCATCCTCGATCGGAAAGCGCAGAATTATAGGGCCGCGATGCGGCCCAAAGGAGGAACCATGGCCAGTGTGCGCAAAGCTTCCTATTACTCGATGAAGGTACCCCAGCGCCCGGGCTCGGGCGCGCAGCTGCTCGCCGCGCTCAAGGCGGCGAAGGTCAACCTGCTCGCGTTCACGGGATTTCCCGAAGGTGGCGGCGCGCAGGTGGACTTCGTGCCGCAGGACAACGCGAAGTTCGTCAAGGCGGCGCGGCGGGCGAAGCTCAGGATCTCCGCGCGCAAGACGGCGTTTCTCGCGCGGGGCGACGACCGCGTGGGCGCGCTCACCAGCGTGCTGGGAAGGCTCGCCAAGGCGAAGATCAACGTGGTCTCGATCCAGGCGGTGACTGCAGGCAAGCGGCGCTTCGGCGCGATCCTCTGGGTGAAGCCGAAGGACGTGGCGAAGGCTTCGCGCGCCCTGCGCGCGCGCTAGGAAAATCGGGGTCAGACCCAGATTTTGCGGCCCTGACCCCGATCGAGATGCTGACAGTGCGCGAGAAGCCGGTGCGGTCGCTCGGCCTGTGGTCCGCGGTTCTCTGCACCATCTTCAGCCTCGCCTACGTCCTGGCGCAGCTCGGCGAATGGGCGGGACTGCTCGGGTCGGCCGGTGGTCCGCATAGCCGCAGTACCACCCTTGGCCTGGCGGTGCTCCTCACGCCATCGTTGCTCCTGGGTGCGTCGTTCGTCGTGCTCATGGTCAGCATCCACTACTACGCCGAAGCGTCTGCGCGGATCTGGAGTCATGTCGCAATTGCCTTTGCGACCATGTACGCGACGCTCATCAGCCTCGTCTACTACGTGCAGCTCGCGTTCGTGATCCCGCGGATCAAGAGGGGCGAGACCGAAGGCATCGGGCTGCTGCTCTTCGAGCCCTTCGATTCCTTCCTGTATGCGGTGGACGTCTACGGCTACAGCTTGATGAGCCTTTCGACCTTGTTCGCCGCACCGGTGTTCCGGGGCCAAGGCATCGAGCGTTGGATTCGCTGGTCGCTCATCGCCAACGGCTGTCTCATTCCGTTCCTCGCCCTGCAGATGTATTACCCGCCGCTCATCTGGGGTGGCGCACTGTGGGCCATCACGTTCCCGACCGCAACCTGGCTGCTGGCAGTCCACTTCGGAAAATTGGGGTCAGGGCCGAATTATTCTTGCGACGATTAATTCGGCCCTGACCCCGATTTTCAGTTGCTCAGCACCACGCCCTTGCGCACGAAGGCACGCGCGGCGAGCTCGCGCAGCAGGAAATCGGCGACATCGGCGCGCGCGATCTTCGGCATGCCGCGCAGCTCGAGCGTCTCGCCCGCGCGATAGGTGCCGGTGCGCGGGCCGTCAGTGAGCAGCACCGGGTAGGCGATCGTCCACTCGAGGCTGCTCGCGCGCACGATCGCTTCGCCTGCCGCCTTGTCGGCGAAGATGTCGCCCAGGAGCAGCCGGTACAGGATGCGGGGCAGGAGCGGCGAGCGCGCGCGCGTCTCGCCCACCCCGTTGGCCGACACGAGCAGCAGCCGCCGCACGCTTGCGCGCTCCATCGCCGGCACGAGGACGCGCAGGGCGCCTTCGATCAGCGCGCCCGACTTGAACGCGTTGCGCACGCCAAGCGAGCAGATCACGGCGTCGCGGCCGTCGAGCGCAGCGTCAAGCGGCGCGGCGTCGGCGGGCAGGGCGCCAGGAACGACCCGCAAGCGCGCGTCGGCAAGCTGCAGCTTTGCCGGATCGCGCACGAAGGCGGTGATCTCGTGGCCCTGCGCGAGCGCCTGGCGCATGACTTCGAGGCCCGTGCCGCCGGTCGCGCCGAGAACGAGGAGCCGCATGGCGGAATGTTAGCTACTGCGCGGCGAAGGCGCGATAGGCCCAGAGACCGAGCAGCACCACCATGGCGAGCCAAAGCAGCACGATCATCACGGCCGCGGCGGTGTTCTTCGGCAGTGCGAGAGCGGCTTCGGCCCGGGCGCGCCCGTCGGCCATCACCTCGGGCGGGATCAGGCGCAGGACGATGGCGATGCCGATCGGCAACAGCACCAGGTCGTCGAGCAGGCCGATGACCGGAATGAAGTCGGGGATCAGGTCGATGGGGCTCAGCGCGTAGGCGACCACCGCCGCCGCGAGCACCTTCGCCGCGAGCGGCGTGCGCGGATCGCGTGCGGCGAAGTACAGCGCCATCGTCTCGCGCTTGAGCGCGCGCAGGCGCTCGGCGACCGCCGGCTTCGTCAAAAGCCGTTCCTGCGCACGAAGTCCTCGAACGCCGGCCGCCATGCGGCCGGGTTGCGCGTGAAGCTGCCGTGGCCGTCCTCGCCATGGGCGGGGAGCTGCACGAACTCGCCCTTGCCGCCCGCGGCGACGAACGCCTTGAACCACGCCTGCGGGTGTTCCCTGCCGAAGTACTTGTCGTTTTCGCTGTAGAGCCACAGCGTCGGGATGCGCGCCGTCGTGCCATAGCCCGCAAAGAGCTTGCGCAGCTGGTCCGGGCGGCAGGGATCGCCGGGACGTTCGGTCGGGTTGCCGCCGCCGCCGCCCGCGAAGTTCACGGCGGCCACGACGCCCGGGGTGTTCTTGGCCGCGATGGTGATCGCCGCGGTCCCGCCGAAGGACTGGCCAAGGGCGATGCCGCGCTCGCCATCCACGTATGCAAGCGTGCGGGCGTACGCGAGGATCTGCAGGGTGTGCTGCGCGGTGGCTTCGTAGACCGGCGGGTAGTTCTTGCTCCGGCAGCCGCCCGAGTGCTCGATGTCGGGTCCGCCGGTGATGCCGTAGCCGATGCGGGTCGGCACCAGCACCACGAAGCCCTGGCGCACGAAATAGCGAGCGTTGTCCGAATACCGGACGCGCGCCATCTTGACGAAGTCCTCGGCCTTGGCGGAGCGGCCGTGGTTCAGGATGAGGAAGGGCGCTCTGGCGACGGCGTCATCGCGGAATATCGTCAGCTTGATCGGGTGGGTGACGGACTGGCCGCGCGCGTTAGCGGCGGTCACTGCAAGCTCGACGACCTGCTCCTGCAGGATCGCGCGCGCCGGCAGTGAGCAGGCGAGGAGCGTGAAGGCGAGCGCGAGCCTGCGCATCGTCTGGTCAGGCGCGCGGCGCGGCGGGCGTCGGGCAGCCCGAGGCCTGGCCGAAGCCCTTGAGGTAGGACCGGCGCACGCCGCCGGCGGCGATCGCCGATGCGACCTCCTTCGAGTAGCGCTCGGCGCCCGAGAGCTTGCGCACCCAGCGCCGGTAGGGAACGATGCCCGCTGCGGCGCCGCGGACCGCGCCGACCGCCGCTTCCACGGCCGCGTCGCTCGCGAATTCCACTCCATGCTGGACCAGATAGTCGACGTTCTGCGGGATCAGGTTCGGGTTGGCCTGCGTGACCGGCGTGTCGAGGTCGGCGCCGAGCACGGCGTCAAGCGCGCGGATCTCCGCCGCGATACCGGTGCACGATGCGTCCGCCGGCCGCGCGTAAGGCGCTTTCAACGCTGCGAGCAGCGCCGGCGGAATCTCGGCACGCACGATGTTGAGGTCGGATAGCGGCGTCGCCGCCGCCTCCAGGACCTGCGCGTCCGTCTTCGACGCCGGTCTTTCGTATTCGTGGATCGGCTGCGGCTGCGGTTGCGCGCAGGCGGCGAGCGCGAGGAGCGCCAAGGTCGCAATGCGCCGTTTCATTGCCATGGAGCTATCCCCCCTTCTTGCTGACTTCGCTCTCGATCCAGCCTTTCGCAAGCGTGGTGGTCAGGCGCTCGCCAGGCTGCACCCTTGCCGCATCGCGCACCACCTCGCCCTGCGCATTGCGTGTCAGGCTGTAACCGCGCTCGAGCACCGCGGCCGGACCGAGGCTCGCGAGGCTCGCCTTCAGGCGCGCGAGCTGCGCATCGAAGCGGTCAAGGCGCCGCGCCGACGCGGAGGACAGGCGCGCTGCCAGCTGCACGAGCAGCTGCCGCGAGGTGCGCAGGCGCTCGCGGGGGTGCACGAGCCGCCGCGCGAGCGCATCCACCGTCTGCATCGCGTACTCGACGCGCCGCAGGGCCTCGCGCGTGGCGCGCTGCGCGAGCTCCGCGACGCGCAGCAGCAACTCGTCGCGCGACGGGCTCACCATCTCCGCCGCCGCGGTCGGGGTCGGCGCGCGCCGGTCGGCCGCGAAGTCGGCGATGGTCACGTCGGTCTCGTGGCCGACGCCGACCACCACCGGAATGCGCGAGGCGCGGATGGCGCGCGCCACCGCCTCCTCGTTGAACTGCCACAAGTCCTCGATCGAGCCGCCGCCGCGCACCAGCAGCAGAACATCGCATTCGCCGCGCGCGCTCGCGTTCGCCAGCATCTGCGCGATCTTTGCCGCGGCGCCTTCCCCCTGGACGGGAACCGGATACACGATCACCGGGATGGAGGGGTTGCGGCGGCGCAGTGTGGTCAGCACGTCGCGCAGCGCGGCGGCTTGCAGCGATGTCAGGATGCCGATCTGCCGCGGATGCTCCGGGATGGGGCGCTTCGCCTGCGGATCGAAGACGCCTTCCGCCTCGAGTTTCGCTTTCAGCTTCAGGAAGCGCTCGTAGAGCGGTCCCAGCCCGGCACGGCGCATGCTTTCCACGTTGAGCTGGAAGCGCCCGCGCGGCTCGTACAGTGTCACCAGGGCGCGCGCTTCCACGCGCATGCCTTCGGCCGGCTGCCAGTCGAGCGCCGCCGCGCGGCCGCGGAACATCACGCAGTCCACCTGCGCGGCCTCGTCCTTGAGCGTGAAGTACCAGTGCCCGGAGGCGGCCGGGCGGAAGTTGGAGATCTCGCCCGCGATCCACGCGAGCGGAAAGCGCCGCTCGAGCGTCTCGCGCACGCTCTTGAGCAGCGCCGAGACGCTCAGCACCGGAGCCGAATCGCGGGGAAATTCGCTTTCCATGCGCTTACACTAATGCACAGCGCCTGTCGACAGACGGCGGGCGATGGCGGAAATGCGCATGGAGCCCGATTCTATTTCGTAAGCCGCTGTTTCTGTACCGGAAACAACTGCTGAAATTTTAATCGCCGCCGACTTGCGCCGCGATTCGTGACTGGGAGGCGCATCTGCCCCAAGAAAATCCACAAACTTATCCACAGCTTTTGTGGATAACGGCGCAGCCGCAATTTTGCTAGAGTCGCCGCACATCAACAGGAACCCGTCCGGAGCCCATTTTGTTCGCCATCATTCAAGCCGCGGGCTGGCCGATCTGGCCGCTGCTGCTCGCTTCGGTCATCGCCGTCGCGCTGATCATCGAGCGCGCGCTCACGTTGCGCGGCAGCAAGATCCTGCCGCCGATGCTGCTCGAGCAGGTGGTGCAGGTCTACCAGCGGCAAGGGGTCAACGACGAGATCCTCGACAAGCTCGCCAAGGACTCGCCGCTCGGCGAGGTGCTGGCCGCGGGGCTGCGCAACCACAAGAGCCCGCGCTACGTGATGAAGGAGGCGGTGGAGGAGGCCGGGCGCACCGCGGCGCACGAGCTGGAGCGCTTCCTCACGACGCTGGGCACCATCGCTACCGCGGCGCCGCTGCTCGGGCTGTTCGGCACGGTGATCGGCATGATCGAGATCTTCGGCTCGCAGTCGCCGACCGGCACCAACCCGCAGCAGCTCGCGCACGGCATCTCGATCGCGCTGTACAACACCGCCTTCGGCATCGGCATCGCGATCCCCGCGCTCATCTTCTACCGGCACTACAAGAACAAGGTGGACGGCTTCGTCGTCGACATGGAGCAGCAGGCCGCGAAGCTGATCGACATCGTGCACGGCGAGCGCGCCGAGCGCGGCTAGGCGTGCGACGGGCAACGGTCGCGGCGAGATGAACTTCCAGCGCGGGCGGGAAAAGGAGCACCTGGAGATCAACCTGGTGCCGATGATCGACGTCATGCTGGTGATCCTGATCTTCCTCATGATCACCACCACCTACTCCAAGTACACCGAGCTGCAGATCAACCTGCCGCAGGCCGACGCCGAGAAGCAGCTCCAGCGCGCGAGCGAGATCATCGTGCTGGTCAACCTGCAGGGACAGTACGTGGTCAACCGTTCCCCGGTCGCGTTCATCAGCGTGGAGCAGCTGGCGGGCGAGTTGAAGCGCGCGAGCGGCACGGCCTCGGAGCCGGTGGTGGTGATCAGCGCGGATGCGGGCGCCAGCCACCAGTCCGTGATCCGCGTCATGGAGGCGGCGCGCCTCGCCGGCCTGCAGCAGATCACCTTCACCACCCAATCCTCCAGGTAGGTACGCAGGTCCTCGAGAAAATCTGGTACCGGCGCGCGGGCCTGCTGGCGTGGCTGCTGTGGCCGGCCAGCCTCGCTTTCCGCGTCGTCGTCGCGCTGCGCCGCCTGGCGTATTACCTGCGCCTGCTGCCGAGCCGCCGCGCGGGCATTCCGGTGGTGGCGATCGGCAACCTCACCGTGGGCGGCAGCGGCAAGACGCCGCTCGCCATCCATGTCGCGGAGCTGCTCAAGTCGAAGGGCTGGTCGCCCGCGATCGTGTCGCGCGGCTACCTGGGCGCGGCGCGCGGCGCGCACGACGCCGAGCTCACGCCGCGCGCAGTGTCGCTCACCTCCGACCCGGCGCAAGTCGGCGACGAGCCGGTGCTGATGGCGCGACGCAGCGGCTGCCCGGTCTGGGTCGGGGCCGACCGCGCGGCGGTGGTTGCGCGGCTGCGCGAGGAGCACCCCGATTGCGACGTGATCGTCATGGACGACGGCCTGCAGCATTACGCCTTGCGTCGCGAGATCGAGATCGCGGTCGTGGACGCGCGCGCCTTCGGCAACGGTTTCATGCTGCCGGCGGGGCCCCTGCGCGAGCCGCGCACGCGACTGTGGACCGTGGATGCCGTGGTCGCGCATGGCACCGACAAGGTGAAAGGCTTCGCCATGCGCCTGGAGGGCGAGGAGCTGCATCGCGCCACCGACGCGCGCGAGCGGCGCAGGGCGCAGGCCTTCGCCGGGATGCGCGTGCACGCGGTGGCGGGCATCGGCGACCCGGACCGCTTCTTCGCGCACCTCGCGAAGCTCGGCGTGCAGGTCGTGCCGCATCCCTTCCCCGACCATCACCCGTTCGTCGCTGCCGACCTCGAGTTCGGCGACGCGGCCCCGGTGCTGATGACCGAGAAGGACGCGGTAAAATGCAAGCGCTTTGCGAAGCCCACGCACTGGATCCTGCCCGTGCGCGCGGTGCCCGACCCGTCGTTCGACGCGTGGCTGTTGAGGAGGCTCGGTGAGCTCGGCCATAGACCCAAGGCTGCTTGAGATCCTGGTGTGCCCGCTGTGCAAGGGGCCGCTGGTGCATCGCCGCGAGGCCGCCGAGCTGGTATGCAAGGCCGACCGGCTCGCCTTCCCGATCAAGGACGGCATTCCCGTGATGCTGGAGGACGACGCCCGCCGCCTCGATCCCGCCGAGGAGGTTGCCGGCTGAGCGGCTCGACGCTTGGCGGCCCTATGGTGGCCTTCGCCGCGGTCATTCCCGCGCGCTACGCCTCGACGCGTTTTCCCGGCAAGCCGCTGGCGGACCTTGCGGGCAAGCCGATGGTGGTGCGCGTGTGCGAGCGCGCGCGGCAAAGCGGCGCGCAGCCGGTGTGCGTGGCCACCGACGACGAGCGCATTGCGCGTGCGGTGCGCGCAGCCGGCTTCGACGCGCGCATGACGCGCGCCGAGCACGCCTCAGGCACCGATCGCATCGCCGAGGCCGCGGCGCAGCTCGGGCTCGCCGACGCGGCGATCGTGGTCAACGTGCAGGGCGACGAGCCGCTCATCGCGCCGCAGCTGATCGCGCGCGTGGCCGGCGCGCTCGCCGCCAATCCCGAGGCGAGCGTCGCTACGGCCTGCCACCCGATCACCGATGCCGCCGAGATTGCCAATCCCAATGTGGTCAAGGCAGTGCTCAACGCTCGCAGCGAGGCGCTGTATTTCAGCCGCGCGCCGATCCCCTTCGCGCGCCAGGGCGCCCCGCGCGCGCTGCGCCACGTCGGCATCTACGCCTATCGCGTCGGATTCCTCAAGCGCTACGCCGCGCTCGCGCCCTCGCCGCTGGAGGCCGCCGAGCAGCTCGAGCAGCTGCGCGTGCTCTGGCACGGCTACCGCATCGCCGCGGTGATCGAGGAGGGGGCGATGCCGCCGGGGGTGGATACCCCGGCCGACCTGGAAGCTGTGCTAAAACTGCTGCGATGAGGCTCATCCTCCTCGGACCGCCGGGCGCGGGCAAGGGCACGCAGGCCGCGTTCATCACCCAGAAATTCAGCATCCCGCAGATCTCCACCGGCGACATGCTGCGCGCGGCGATCAAGGCGGGCACGCCGCTCGCGCTCAGCGTGAAGCGCGTAATCGACGCGGGGCAGCTGGTGTCGGACGAGATCATCATCCAGCTGGTGCGCGAGCGCCTCGCCGAGCCCGACTGCGCGAACGGCTACCTCTTCGACGGCTTCCCGCGCACCATCCCGCAGGCCGAGGCGATGAAGTCGAACGGCGTGCGCATCGACTACGTGCTCGAGATCGACGTGCCCGAGGCCGAGATCGTGCAGCGCATGAGCGGCCGGCGCGTGCACCCGGGCTCGGGGCGGACCTACCACGTGAAATTCAATCCACCGAAGCTCGAGGGGCGCGACGACGTCACCGGCGAGCCGCTCATCCTGCGCGTGGACGACCGCGAGGACACGGTGAGACAGCGCCTCGAGGTCTACCACCGGCAGACGGAGCCCCTGGTGGACTTCTACACCCGCTGGGAGGCCACGGGCGACCCGCGCGCGCCGCGCTACCGGCGCATCTCGGGCCTGGGCGGCGTCGAGGAGATTCGCGACAGGGCGTTCAAGGCGCTCGGCTAGCGGGTCCGCGGCACACGGGGGTAGGCCAGACGCCCATTGGCCTGTTAAAATCGCGCCCTTTTCAGCGAGGGTCCCAGCCTCGCGACCAGCAAGGGGAGAACAAGCATGTCTGGCGGACTGATCTTCGCGCTTGCCTGCGCGATCCTGGCTATCGTCTACGGCATCTGGCAGAGCACCCGCATCCTGCAGCTGCCCGACGGCAACGAGCGCATGCGCGAGATCGCGGCCGCGATCCGCGAAGGCGCCACCGCCTACCTGTGGCGCCAGTACAAGACCATCGCCATGGTCGGCCTGGTGCTGTTCCTCGCCATCGGCTTCACGCCGCAGCTGGGCTGGACCACCGCCTGGGGATTCCTGCTGGGGGCGGTGCTCTCGGGCGCTTGCGGCATCATCGGCATGAACATCTCGGTGCGCGCCAACGTGCGCACCGCGGAGGCCGCGCGCATCGGCCTGAACGACGCGCTGCAGGTGGCCTTCAAGGGCGGCGCCATCACGGGCCTGCTGGTGGTGGGCCTGGGCCTGCTCGGCGTAGCGGGGTTGTTCGCGCTGCTGTACGCCAACGCGCTGAAGAAGGAAGACCTCGTGCATATCGTGCACCCGCTGGTCGGCTTCGGCTTCGGCGGCTCGCTGATCTCGATCTTCGCGCGGCTGGGCGGCGGCATCTTCACCAAGGGCGCGGACGTCGGCGCGGACCTGGTCGGCAAGGTCGAGGCCGGCATCCCCGAGGACGA
>DASTHP010000136.1:0-13350 GCA_035718125.1 Burkholderiales bacterium
TCTTCCTCTTCCTCGCTCGCGGCTTCCGCCTTCTTCGGGTCGAAGTCGTCCTTGGCGTTGGGGTCGATGAGCCCGTCGACCACCTCGTCGATCCTCAGCTCTTCCTTCTCCACCTTGTCGGCGAGGTCGAGGATCTCGCGCACCGTGGTCGGGCACGCGCTGATCGCCTGGACCATGTGGCGCAGGCCTTCTTCGATCCGCTTGGCGATCTCGATCTCGCCTTCGCGCGTCAGCAGCTCCACCGAGCCCATCTCGCGCATGTACATGCGCACCGGGTCGGTGGTGCGGCCGAATTCCGAGTCCACCGTCGAGAGCGCGGCTTCCGCCTGCTCCTCGACGTCCTCGTCGGGCGAGGCCACCGGGGCGGTCTCGGCGGTGATCAGCAGCGTTTCCTGGTCGGGCGCCTGGTCGTAGACCTGGATGCCCATGTCGCCGAAGGTCGAGATGATGGCCTCGATCTGCTCGGCGTCCACCAGGTCGTCCGGCAGGTGGTCGTTGATCTCCGCGTAGGTGAGGAAGCCCCGGTCCTTGCCCAACTTGATCAGGGTCTTCAGACGCATGCGGCGCGTCTCGGCGTCCTCCTTGGGGAGCACGGCCATCGCCGCGAGCCACTCTTCCTTCTTCGCCTTGCGGCCGGGGCGGCCGCGCCCGGCCTTCGCCTTCAGCCCTTCGGCGAGCTTGGCTTCGAGCTGCTCGAGCGCCGCCTTGGCGCTCTTGATGGTGGGCTTCTTGGCCTTGTCGTCGGCCTTGGCGTGCGGCTTGGCTGCGACCTGCGGCTTGGCCTGCTTGGCCGCAGGCGCCTTTTTCTTGGCGGCCGAATGCGTCTTGACAGCCGGGCGCGGCTTCGCGGCCGGGCGCGCCTTGACGCGAGCGGCGACCTTCTTTTTCTTCAACGCCTTGATCTGCTTGGCTTTCTTTCCGGGTTTGCGGGACTGTGCTGCTTTCGACTTGCGCTTTGCTTTGGCCATCCTCGCCTCGTCCTCGCCCAAGTACCGCAGGGCCGGAAAAAAGTGGGCGATTCTACCCCAATCCGGTCGCTAGGAGCGCTGGGCTTTCAGTTGGTGGAGCTCTTTGACGAGCCGGGCGAGCTGAACGTTCAACGCAGGATCCGTGCCGAGCTGTCCCTTCAGCGACTCGATTTCGCGGTGCTTGCGCCGCACGCGCAGCGCGAGCTGCGCCTGGCGGAACTCGTGCGCCGCGCCGTCCGCGTCGAGGTTCGTCTCCAGCGCGGAGGCCTGCGCGCGGAACACGATCTGCTCGTATTCGCTGCCATTGAAGCGGTCCACCAGCATGCCGCCGCTCGGCGCACCCAGATCGGCGAGGTCCGCGGCGATGGCCCGCAGGGCGGCCGCCTCCGGCAGGCCCGGGTCGAGCAGCTCAGCCTCCAGCTCTTGTGCCAGCGCGGGGTTGGCGACCACGCAGCGCAGCAGGTGCTGCTCCTCGGTTCTCGGTATCGCCGAATCGGTCCGCGGCGCGCCAGACCTGCGCGGCGCCGCGGCGGCTTCGGCGGCGAAGTAGCTCTCCGCATAGTCCGGTGCGATTTGCGCCAGCGGCGCGAGCGCGCGCACGAGCTGCATGCGCAGGACCGGCGCGGCAAGCTGCTGCACCAGCGGCTTGGCGCTCACCTGGAAGCGTGCGCGCCCCTCGGGCGTCGCGAGATCCGAGCGCGCGCGCAGCTCGCCCAGCAGGTAGCCCGACAGGGTCTGCGACTCCCCGATCAGGCGCTCGAACGCCGGCCGTCCGTGCTGGCGCACGAAGCTGTCGGGATCCTCGCCCTCGGGCAGGAACATGAAGCGGATGGGATTGGTATCGGTGGCGAGCGGCAGGCTCACCTCGAGCGCGCGCCACGCCGCCTTGCGTCCGGCCGCGTCGCCGTCGAAGCAGAACACCAGCTCGGCCCCGCTCTCGCGCAACTCGCGCAGCAGGCGCGTCACGTGCACCGGCGTGGTCGCCGTACCCAGCGTCGCCACCGCGTAGCCGACGCCATGCTGCGCCAGCGCCACCACGTCCATGTAGCCCTCCACCACCAGCGCGCGCTTCGCCTCGTGCATCGCCGCGCGCGCGTGCCCCAGGCCGTAGATCTCCTCGCCCTTGTGGAACAGCGGCGTCTCGGGGGAGTTCAGGTACTTCGGCTCGCCTGCGCCGATCACGCGGCCGCCGAAGCCGACCACGGTGTCGCGACGGTTGAAGATCGGGAACATGATGCGGGCGCGGAAGCGGTCGTAGCGCTTGCCTTCCTCGCCCTGGATCACCAGCCCGCATTCGAGCAGCCGCGGGTCGTCGTACTCGGGGAACGCGGCCTTCAGCGCCTGCCAGTCGTCGGGCGCGTAGCCGATGCCGAAGCGCGCCGCGATCTCGCCGGAGAGGCCGCGCTGCTTGAGGTAGGCAATGGCCTGGGGCGACTTCTTGAGTTCGGCGCGGTAGAACTTCATCGCCTTTTCCAGCAGCGCCGCGAGGCCGCCCTCGTGCTCCTTCTGCTGCGCCTCCTGCGGCGTGCGCGGCTGCAAGGCCGGTACCTGCATGCCGACCGACGCCGCGAGATCCTTGACGGCGTCGACGTAGCCCATGCCGCCGTAGTCCATGAGAAAGCCGATGGCATTGCCGTGCTTCTGGCAGCCGAAGCAGTGGTAGAACTGCTTGGCCGGGCTCACCGTGAAGGACGGCGTCTTCTCGTTGTGGAACGGGCACAGCCCGGAGTAGTTGGCGCCCGCCTTGCGCAGCTGCACGTAGCGCCCCACCACCTCGACGATGTCGATGCGGTTGAGCAGGTCCTGCTTGAAGGAATCCGGGATCAAGGCAAAACCGGGGTCAGGGCCGAATTTCCAGTCTAAGCGGAAATTCAGCCCTGACCCCGATTTTCCTATCCGCCGAGCTTCGCCTTGACGAGGCCCGAGACCTTGCCCATGTCGGCGCGGCCGGCGAGGCGCGGCTTGAGGAGCGCCATCACCTTGCCCATGTCCTTGACGCCGCTCGCGCCCGACTCCGCCACCGCGGCGGCGATCGCCTGCGCGACCTCGGCCTCGCCCATCTGCTGCGGCAGGTAGGCCGAGAGCACGCCGATCTCGAACTTCTCCTGGTCGGCGAGGTCCTGGCGCGCGGCCTTCTCGTATTGCGCGATCGACTCGCGACGCTGCTTCACCATCTTCTCGATGATGCCGAGCACGTCGGCGTCGGCGAGCTCGATGCGCTCGTCGACCTCCTTCTGCTTCATCGCGGCGAGCAGCAGCCGCACCGCCGACAAGCGCGCCGCGTCCTTGGCGCGCATCGCCGCCTTCATGTCTTCCTGAATGCGTTCCTTGAGGGTCATGGAGGGCTCCAGAAATGCAAACGCCCCGGCACGTTACGCCGGGGCGCGCGTCGGGGACTTGCGGCCGGTCCTAGTACAGCTTCTGCGGCAGCATCTGGCTGCGCAGGCGCTTGTGATGGCGCTTCACCGCGGCCGCGAGCTTGCGCTTGCGCTCCGAGGTGGGCTTCTCGTAGTACTCGCGGGCGCGCAGTTCGGTCAGCAGGCCCGTCTTCTCGACGGTGCGCTTGAAGCGGCGCATCGCCACTTCGAAGGGCTCGTTTTCCTTGACGCGTACGGTCGGCATCCAGTTCCCCGGGGTATTCGGAAAGGGCGGCATTGTAGCAGATGCTCCACAATGCACCCATGCTGATCCTCGGCATCGAGACCTCTTGCGACGAGACCGGCGTAGCGCTCTACGATGCCGGCGCCGGGTGCCTGCTTGGCCATGCCGTGCACTCCCAGGTCGACATGCACGAGGCCTACGGCGGGGTGGTACCCGAGCTCGCCTCGCGTGACCACATCCGGCGCCTCGTTCCCCTGGCCCGCAACCTGCTCGCCAAGGCGGGCCGCGAGCCTGCGGACCTCGGGGCGGTGGCGTACACCGAAGGCCCGGGGCTTGCTGGCGCGCTTCTCGTCGGCGCCTCGTTCGCGCACGCGCTGGCGGCCGCGCTCGGCGTTCCGGCGATCGGCATCCATCACCTCGAGGGGCACCTGCTTTCGCCCTTGCTCTCGGCCCGCGCGCCGGCGTTCCCGTTGGTCGCCCTCCTCGTCTCTGGGGGCCATACGCAGCTGATGCGCGTGGACGGCGTCGGCCGCTACGCGTTGCTGGGGGAGACGCAGGACGACGCGGCGGGCGAAGCTTTCGACAAGACCGCACAGCTCCTCGGCCTGGGCTACCCCGGAGGTCCCGCCCTCTCGCGCCTCGCCGAGCACGGTACGCCCGGCCGCCACCGCCTGCCGCGGCCGATGCTCACGAGCGGCGACCTGGAGTTCAGCTTCAGCGGGCTGAAGACCGCGGTGCTGCTGCTGGTCCGAGGCGCCGATGCCAACGAGCAGTTCCGCGCCGACGTGGCGCGCGCTTTCCAGGACGCCATCGTCGAAGTGCTGGTCGCGAAGAGCGCGCTGGCGATGGAGACCACGGGGCTCACGCGGCTGGTGGTGGCGGGCGGGGTCGGCGCCAACCGGCAGTTGCGAGCGGCGCTCGACGCCAGGGCGGGCGCCGGCGGCTTCGACGTTTACTACCCCGTGCCAGCGCTGTGCACCGATAACGGCGCGATGATCGCGCTCGCTGCGGCGCTGCGCCTGCAAGCGGGGCTCGCCACGCCCGCCGGCCACGCGTTCAGCGTGCGCCCGCGCTGGGATCTTCAGGCTTCGGGCTGACCTTCGCGCCCACGCGGCCCTCCTCGCCGCGCAGCAGCCGCCCGATGTTTTCCCGGTGCCGCCAGATCAGCAGCACGGCCATGGCGAACACCGCGGGAAGCAGCGGGCGCACCGGCTCCACGCCGAACAGGAACAGCGTGTAGGCCGGCGCGAAGATCGCGGCCACCAGCGCGGCAAGCGAGGAGACGCGGAAAAACGCAAAGATCGCGGCCCATGTCGCGAGCGTGCCGAGGCCCAGCCACAGGTCGAGGCCGAGCAGCGCGCCGGCTGCGGTGGCCACGCCCTTGCCGCCCTGGAAGCGATGGAATACCGGGAACATGTGCCCCACCACGACCGCCAGCCCCGCAAGCGGCAGCTCGGCGCCGGAGAGCGAAGTCTGCCCCGTCGCCTGCGCCGCGGCGAACACCGCGAGCCAGCCCTTGCCGCCGTCGCCCAGCAGGGTGAGCACCGCGGCCGCCTTCTTCCCGGTACGCAGCACGTTCGTGGCGCCCGGATTCTTCGAGCCGTAGCTGCGCGGGTCGGGCAGCCCGAAGAGGCGGCTCACCACGATCGCGAAGGACACCGCCCCGAGGAGATACGCCCCAAGGACCACCAATGCGGTTTGCATGGGGCGGATTCTGACAGCTAGGACGCCTCCGATCCATCCGCGCGGCCGCGCGTTGCCGCCCAGGCGTGGTGCTGGCTAGGCGTCCGGCAGCGTGAAGTAGAACGCAGCGCCGGCGCCCACCGCGCCCTCGCCGCGCACGCGGCCGCCATGGCGTTCGACGATGCGCCTCACCGTCGCCAGGCCGATGCCGGTGCCTTCGAACTCTTCCAGGGCATGCAGGCGGCGGAAGGGCTGGAACAGCCCATCGGCGTGGGCCGGATCGAAGCCGGCACCGTTGTCGCGCACCATGAACTCGCCGGCCGCAGTCCTGCCGAACTCGATCAGCGCGCGCGGTGTCTTGCCGGTGTACTTCCACGCGTTGCCGAGCAGATTCTCCAGCACCACGCGCGCCAGACCCGGATCGGCGTGCGCGGCGAGCCCCTCGGCGAGGCGCCATTCGACGCGCCGCTCCGGCGCGCCGGCCTCCAGCTCCTTCGCCACCAGCCTCGCGAGCGCGCTCAGGTCCACGGCGCGCTTGTGCAGCGCGGCGCGGCCGATGCGCGAGAACGCGATCAGGTCCTCGATCAGCTGGCCCATGCGCCGGGCCGCCGCGCGCACGCGCTGCAGGTAGTCGCGCGCCTCCCCGCCGAGTGCGCCCGCGTGCCGTTCCTCCAGCATGCGCGAGAAGCCGTCGATGGCGCGCAGCGGCGCGCGCAGGTCGTGGGACACGGAGTAGGTGAACGCCTCGAGCTCCTTGTTGGCGGCGTCGAGCTCGTCGGTGCGCTCCTGCACCTTGTGCTCGAGCTCCACGTTGAATTTGCGCAGGCGCTCCTCGGCGCGCATCTGCTGCGTCACGTCGCGTCCCGTGCCGTGGTAGCCGAGAAAGCGCCCCGCGGCGTCGTGCAGCGGCCGGCCGCTGATCGTCGCCCAGTGCACGCGCCCGTCGGGGCTGCGCCGCTCGAGCAGCAGGTCGCGGAACTCCTCGCGCCGCTCGAGCAGCGCGCGGTGCGCATCCCAATCCGCGTCGGTCATGTTGACGAAGCCCATCTCCCAGCGCCGCTTGCCGTAGTCCTCCTCGGGCGGGATGCCCATGCGGCGCAGGATCTCGCCCTCGCGGAACGTGAAGCGGTGCTCGGCGTCGGTCACCCAGTACCAGTCGGAGGACAGGTCCACCAGCGCGCGGAAGCGCTGCTCGCTCTCGCGCACGGCCTCCTCGGCGCGCTTGTGCTCGGTCACGTCGCGCAGCACGAACAGCCAGCAGGGCTCGTCGCCGATCTCGATGCTCACGCCGTTGAGCAGCATGTGGCGCAACGTGCCGTCGCGCCGGCGCAGGACGAACTCCAGGTCGCTGAGGCCGCCCTTGTCCTGGAGCGCGCGCAGCATGGCCTCGCGCTCCTGCGGCCCGTGCCACAGGCCGAGAGCGAGCGAAGTGCGGCCGATGGCCTCCTGCCTGCCATAGCCGGTGCGGCGCTCGAACTCGCGATTCACGTCGAGATAGGTCGCGTCCGCGGCGCGCACCAGGGTCATGGCCTCCGGCGCTTCGCGGAACATCCGGGCGAACCGCTCCTCCGATGCGCGCAGCGCCCGCTCGGCGGCCTTGCGCTCGGAAATGTCGGTGATCACGGTGAGGACGGCGGCTTGGCCCTCCCATTCGACCTTCTCGTTGGCGATCTGCACCCAGCGCGCCTCGCCCGAGCGCGGCAGGATGCGGATGTCGTATCGCGGCTCGAGCACCTCGCCCGCGGTACGCCGGCGATGGCGCTCGCGGACCAGCTCGCGGTCCTCGGGGTGGATGAACGGGGCGAACTCGCGGCCCCGGATCTCCTCGAACGCATGGCCGATCAGCTCGAGCGCCCCGGGATTGGCGTAGGCAAAGCGCCCCTCCTGCAGGATCAGGATGCCCTCCACCATCGTCGCGGCCAGCGTGCGGTAGCGTTGCTCGCTCTGGCGCAGCGCGGCCTCGGCGCGCTTGCGCTCGGAGACGTCGACGACGATCACCAGGACGATGCGCTCGCCCGCCTCCTCGATCATCTCGGAGGACACCAGGCTGTCGAAGACCTCGCCGGTCTTGCGGCGCGCCTTGGACTCGAAGTCGATCACCCGGCCCCTGGCGAGCAGCAGCGCCTGGAAGCGCGCGCGGTCTTCGGCGTCCAGCCAGACGCGCAGCGCCGCCGTGCTGCGCCCAATGGCTTCTTCGCGCCGCCAGCCGAACAGGCGCTCGTAGGCGTCGTTGACGTCGAGGACCACGCCGTCGGGCTGGCGCACCAGCGCGATCGCCGCGGGGCTGTTGCGGAAGAGCTTGGCGAGGAGCTCCTGGCTGCGGCGCAGAAGGCCGTCGTCCTGCATGCGACGCAGTTTACCTCCGGCCCCTATAATCGGCCGCCATGGATGCGATCCTGCTGCGTGACCTGCGCGTCGAAGCGCTCATCGGCATCCACAAGCGCGAGCGTTACGTCGCGCAGACGGTGTCGATCGATTTGGACATCGGCCTGCCGGGCGTTGCCGTGTTCAAGAGCGACAAGGTCGCCGACACCATCGACTACGAGAAGGTGGCCCTCGGCATCAAGGCGCTCGCCGCGAGCGCGCACTTCCGCCTCGTCGAGACGCTCGCCGAGCGTATCGCGCGGTTGCTGATCGATGAGTTCGGCGCACCCTGGGTGAAAGTCTCCGTGGCGAAGATCGGCATCCTCGGCAACGCCAAGTTCGTCGGGGTGACGATCGAGCGGAAGAAATAGGAACAGGGGGCTGCGCGCCCCCCGTTACCCCCGCGTACCGCAGCGCAAGCAGCGCGCGATTCAGTCTCTGGGGGCTGCGCGCCCCCCGTTACCCCCGCGTACCGCAGCGCAAGCAGCGCTCCATTCAGCCCTCGAGGGCCACGTCCACCGGCTGCGGCGCGAGCGTGCGCTCGAGCTCCGTGGGCGCGAGGCCGACGAGGAAGCCACGGCGGCCGCCGTTGATGTAGATCTTCGGCAGGGCGAGAATCGAGCGCTCCACGTAGACGGGCAGCTTCTTTCGCGTGCCGAAGGGCGAGGTGCCGCCCACCTGGTAGCCGGAATGCCGCTGCGCCACCTCCGGCTTGCAGGGCTCGACGCGCTTGACGCCGGCCTGGCGCGCGAGGTTCTTGGTCGAGACCTTGCGGTCGCCGTGCATCAGCACGATCAGCGGCTTTGCATTCTCGTCCTGCATCACCAGCGTCTTCACCACCTCGTGCTCCGGCACGTCCAGCGCGCGCGCGGACACCTCGGTGCCGCCGTGCTCCACGTAGTCGTACGCGTGCTCCGTGTAGGCGACGCGGTGCGCCTTGAGGAACATGGTGGCGGGCGTGTCGGCCATCCCGGGGGCGCTCTGGCCTAGCCGCGCGGGTGGTGCTTCGCGTGCAGCGCCTTCAAGCGCTCGCGCGCCACGTGCGTGTAGATCTGCGTGGTGGAGATGTCGGCGTGGCCGAGCAGCATCTGCACCACACGCAGGTCCGCGCCGTGGTTGATGAGGTGCGTGGCGAAAGCGTGGCGCAGCACGTGCGGCGACAGCGCTTTGCCCGGCAGCGCCCTGCGCGCATAGCGCTTGATCAGGTGCCAGAAGGCCTGGCGCGTCATGCCAGCGCCGCGCTCGGTGACAAAAAGCGCGTCGCTCGCCTTCTTCTTCAGCAGCACCGGCCGCGCTTCGGCGGCATAGCGTTGCACCCAGGACACCGCTTCCTCGCCGAGCGGCACCAGGCGCTCCTTCGAGCCCTTGCCGAGAATGCGCACGACGCCCGCATCGAGATTCGCCTCGAACGTCTTCAGCGATACCAGCTCGGAGACGCGCAGACCCGAGGCATACAGCACTTCCAGCATCGCGCGATCTCGCAGGCCGCGCGGCGTGCCGGCGTCGGGCGCCGCGAGCAGCGCTTCGACATCGGCTTCCGACAGGCTCTTCGGGAAGCGCGGCGCGCGCTTGGGGGCATCGAGCTTGCGCGTGGGGTCGGCGGCGATCGCGCGCTCGCGCAGGGCGTGCTGGTAGAAGCGCTTGAGCGTGGAGAGCATGCGCGCGGCGCTCGTCGCCTTGCCGCGGCGCGCGGCGAGAAAGGCGAACAGATCCTCCTCGCGCGCCGCCCGCAGCGCACGGCCCTGGAGGAACGCCGCCAGCTGCGCGAGGTCGCGCCGGTACGCCTCCAGCGTGTTCTTCGCCAAGCCGTCCTCCAGCCACAGCGCGTCGCAGAACGCGTCCACCACCCGCGTGTCCGCGTCGCTCAGGGCCTGAGCGCGAACGCGCCCGCTTCCGCTTCGTGCAGCAGGAGCCAACGCTTGGCCTCGATCAGGTAGCCGCCGGTGGCGTGCCCGAAGCCGCCGATGCCATCCGCGGCGACCACGCGATGGCAGGGGATGACAATCGGCAGCCGGTTGTCGCCGCAGGCCTGGCCGACGGCACGCGCCTCGGCGCCCAGCTCGCGCGCCAGCTCGCCATAGGTGCGCGTGCGCCCGCGCGAAATCGCGCACATCGCTTGCCAGACCGCCTTCTGCAACGGCGTGCCCTCGACGAGCAGCGGCAGGTCGAACGCCGCATCGGGATCCTCGCGGTAGCGCTCGAGCTGACGCACTGCGCGCTCGGCAAGCGCGTCCTGCGGCGTTTGCGTCGGGACGGTGGGTGGCAGGTAGCGGATCCCGGTGACACAGCCATCGCGCGTCGCTACCGCAACCTTCATCTTCGGGAACGCGATGACGGCAGCAAAACCGGGGTCAGAGCGAAATTTCCGCGAGGTCATCGGTGTCCGGAGCTTGCCTGGAAATTTCCCTCTGACCCCATGGCGAGCTTCTCGATCTTCGCGAGCAGCTCGTCGGCGACCTCGATGCCCTCGCTGCGGAGCTTCTTCTCGGAGGCGAAGCGCTTGGCGCCGGGCAGGCGCACGCCCTCGTCGGCGAGCATGGTGCGCACAACCGTCTCGATGCGCTCGAAATACTTCTCCATGCCGGCGAGCGCACCCGGGTCGATGGCGAGGAACGCCTGGCCGATCCGTGGCTTGTTGCCCTGCTCGGAGAAAAACGAGTCCGCCTCGGGACCGATCGCCGCGCCGGTGAGCGCCGCGCACACCAGCTCGAAGGCGAGCGCGAGCATCGCGCCCTTGGTGCCGCCGATGGGAAACAGGCTCCCCTGCTCGATCGCCTCCTTCGGGTCGGTGGTGGGCCTGCCGTGCCGGTCGAGCGCCCAGCCCTCGGGAATCTTCTCGCCCTTTTGCATGGCGACCATGATCCTGCCGCGCGTCACGGTGGTGAGCGCGAGGTCCACCACGATCGGATCAGCGCCCTTGCGCGGAAAGGCGAACGCCACCGGATCGGTGCCGAACAGCGCCTTTTTTCCGCCCCACGCGGGGATCGCGGCCGGCGAGTTCGTGAAGGCGACCCCGACCATGCCCGCCTGCGCCACCTTCTGCAGGTGGATGCCCAGCACGCCGACATGGGCGCTGTTGCGGATGCCGGCAAAGCCGATGCCGTTGCGCCGCGCGCGCTGGATCACTTCCTCGATCGCCCAGGCCGCGGACTCGTAGGGCAGGCCGTCGGCGTTGTCGATGAGGCACACGGCCGCCTTCTCCGCGGCCATCGAGGGCCTGGCGCTTCCGTCGGCGCGCCCGTTCTTCAGCATCGAGCAGTAAAAGGGGACGCGCGACATGCCGTGGGTGGGCAGCCCCTGCTCCTCGGCGCGCACCAGGTGCTGCGCAGCGGTCTCGGCCATCGCCTCGTGCGCGCCTGCGTTGAGCAGCGCCTGCTTCGCCAGACGGAACAATTCCTGCGCCTTCTTCTTCATAATGGCGATTCTAACCGCACGTTTTCCAGGAGGAGGTCGCATGGGAAGCATGATCGAACTGAAGGCAGCCGACGGCCACAAGCTCGCCGCGTATCGCGTCGAGCCCGCGGGCAAGCCGCGCGGCGCCGTGGTGGTGATCCAGGAGATCTTCGGCGTGAACAGCCACATCAAGTCGGTCGCCGACGGCTATGCGGCCGACGGCTACCTCGCCATCGCGCCCGCGATGTTCGACCGCCTGCAGCGCGGCTACGACACCGGCTACTCGCAGCCCGAGATCCAGGCGGGCATCGAGGTGATGCAGAAGCTCGACTGGAAGAACACCCTGCTCGACGTGGATGCCGCGGTGAAAGAGGCGGCGAAGGCGGGCAAGGTCGGCATCGTCGGCTACTGCTGGGGCGGCACCGTGTCCTGGGTGGCGGCGGCGCGCGCCTCGGGCCTGGCGTGCTCGGCGCCCTACTACGGCGGGGGCATGCCCGGCTTCATGAACGAGAAGCCCAAGGTGCCGACGATGTGCCACTTCGGCGAGCTCGACCAGTCGCCGACGCTCGAGCAGTCCAAGGCCATCGCCAAGGCGCACCCGGAGATCACGGCGCACTTCTATCCGGGCGCCGGGCATGGCTTCAATTGCGACCAGCGCGGTTCGTATCACGCCGCCAGCGCGAAGCTCGCGCGCGAGCGCACGCTGGAATTCTTTCGCAAGCACCTCGGGTAGGAAAATCGGGGTCAGGGCCGCAATTCGCTTGCGAGACGAATTGCAGCCCTGACCCCGATTTTCACCGCTTGGGGTCTGACCCCGATTTTCCGAGGTTGGGGTCTGACCCCGATCTTCCCAGAAGGCTCTCGCCCGGCTTCACGCGCGTGAAAGCCACCGGCTTCATCGCGATCGCGAGCTTCTCGCCCGCGACCCGCGCGCTCGTGTAGCTCGAGGTATCCAGCGCGCCCGCCTCGGGGAAATCCTCGCGGTAGTGCGCGCCGCGCGAGTCTTCGCGCGCGAGCGCGGCCCGGGTGATCACCTGGCTCACCGCGACGAGGCTCTTCAGATTCAGCCAGTCGTGCCAGGTCAGGTTGAAGGCGCGGTTGGCATCCGCGATCCCCGTGCTCGCGAGCTCGTCGGCGATCGCGTCGAGCTCGCGCAAGGCCGACTCCAGGCCCGCGCGGTCGCGGATGATCCCGACTCGTTGCCACATCAGGTCGTAGAGCCGCTCGCGCAACGGCTCCAATGAACCGTGCCGCGCGGTCGCCTTGGGCTCGCAGCGCGCCACTGCCGCGACGATCGCCGCCTGGTCCGGGTCGCGCAGCGCGCCCTCCTTCTGCACCCACGCGGCCATCGTCTCGCCCGCCACGCCGCCGAACACCGTGGAGTTGGCGACGCCATTGCCGCCCAGGCGGTTGGCGCCGTGCACGCCCCCCGCGTCCTCGCCCGCGACGAACAGGCCCTTCAATTCGGTGGTGCAATCCAGCCCGAACTCGACGCCGCCCATCATGTAGTGCGCGGTCGG
Source organism: Burkholderiales bacterium (assembly GCA_035718125.1). Lineage (GTDB taxonomy): Bacteria > Pseudomonadota > Gammaproteobacteria > Burkholderiales > SG8-39 > JAABQT01. The sequence goes on from DASTHP010000136.1 coordinate 12,530, forward strand.
CACCACTTCCACGAGGCCGCCCGCGAGATCGAAACCGCAATCCGCGCAGCGCTCGACCATACCCTTGAAATTCTTCGCCACCTTGTCCGGCCCGAGGTGCGCCATCGAGATGTACAGGCCCCCGTTCGGCGTCACGTTGCCCTTGCGGATCTCGCTGTACATGGCGCGCGAGACGAAGTCGCGCGTCGCACGCTCGGCGAGCGGGTCATAGCCCGGCATGAAGCGCGCTTTGGCGCCGTTGAGGAGATACCCGCCCGCGCCGCGCAGGCCCTCCTCCAGCACCGTGCCGGTCATGCGCGTGTGCGTGCCGGCGAGCAGGCCCGTCGGGTGGAATTGCACCATCTCCATGTCGCGCAGCGGCAGCCCCGCGCGCAGCGCCATGGCAAGGCCGTCGCAGCTCTTGTCGCCCGAGGGCGTGTGGTAGCGATACATGGTCGGGCCGCCGCCGGTGGCGAGCAGCACCGCCTTGGCGCGCACGAACACGTATTCGCCCGTGCGCATGTCGATCATCAGCACGCCGGCGAGGGCGGCGCCATCGCGCGTCTTCACCAGCTCTACTGCGCGATGTTCCTCCAGGCGGCCGATCTTGCGCGCCCACACCTGCTCGGCGAGGCGGTTGATGATCTCGATACCGGTGAGGTCGCCCTTGTGCACCGTGCGATCGAACGTCTGCCCGGCAAAGGCTTTCTGGTGCACGCTGCCGTCGGGGTTGCGGTCGAAGAAGCACCCCAGCTCGTTTTCCAGCTCGCGGATGCGCTCCACCGCAAGCGTGACCAGCTTCCAGGCGAGGTCCTGATCGGGCAGCCACTTGCCGCCCTCGA
>DASTHP010000137.1:0-6304 GCA_035718125.1 Burkholderiales bacterium
GAGATGAAGACTCTGCCCGCGCAGCTCGCGACGCTGACCGCCAGTGGCGTCAAAGGGACCTACAGCTACTCCGGCAACGGCTCGGTGGCGAACTTCCAAGGCACGCCGGGCACGATCCAGAAGCTGGATGTCGGCGTCGACTTCGCCAAACAGATGATCAGCAGCTACGACCTCCAGGCCAAGGTGATCGGCGATTGGAAGGCGAGCGGCAGCGGCAGCTTCGCGCAGTTCACGGGCGCCTCCGGCATCCAGTTGACGGGGACGTGCACGGGCTGCACGCCGGGCGGCTCGCCGACCGCGAGCGGTACCGCGCATGGCGCGTTCGTGGGCGATGCGGCGCAGAAGATGATCACGTCCTTCGGCCTGACCTCGGCGGGGCAGGCGGTGTCGGGCGCGGCCCTGTTGGACAAGAAGTAACCTCCCGCTGCAAGCAGCCATGGCCAGCGGCAATGGTCGCCGCAATGTCCTGATCGTCGACGATCACGAGCCGACCCGGCTCCTGGTGGGCCGGATCGTCTCGCAGGAACTGCGCGCGCACATCACGCTCGCCGGCACCTGCGAGGAGGCCTTGCGGCTCGCCGAGGAGCGCACCTACGACGTGATCCTGCTCGATCTGCTGATGCCCGGCATCGGCGGCTACGAGGTGCTGCGCAGGATCCGCGCGCACGGACCGAACCGCAGCTCCCCGGTCCTGGTCCTTTCGGTGATGGCGACGCATGAGTCGATGGAGCGTTGCCGCCAGCTCGGCGCCACGGCGTTCCTGGCGAAGCCCGTCGACCGCGAGCTCGTCACCACCATGCTGCACAGCCTGCTCGACCGCAGGCGCAGCCCGAGGTCCGAACCGAGGTCCGAGGCGGATAACGGCTGTTGAGCGCGGGCGGCGTCCTCAGGGACGCCGCAGCATCGGCTGCGCGCGGAAGATGCGCACATCCATCGTCTTCAGGTCCTCTGCCACCGCCACCCCCGGCGCAATCTGCGCGCGCACCTCGCGCTCCAGATCGATGCCCGGCGCGACCTCGACGACCGTCAGCCGCCCGCCGCGCATCTCGAACACCGCACGCTCGGTGATATAGAGGACCTTGGTGCCGCTGCCGGCGGAATAGGCGCCGTTGAACGACAGGTGCCCCACCTTGGGCACCACCTTCTGCACCTCGCCCTCGCGCCGGATGCGCAGCCGCCCGTCTGCCGCCTCCACCTCCAGCCCCTTGGCGGTGAGCGAGCCCATGAACACCACCTCCTTCGAGGTCTGGGTGATGTTGACGAAGCCGCCGATGCCCGCGATGCGCGTGCCGAATTTCGAGACGTTGACGTTGCCCTGTAAGTCCACCTGCGCGAGGCCGAGGAACGCGAGGTCGAGACCGCCGCCGTCGTAGAAGTCGAATTGCTCGCCATGCGAGACGACGGCGTCCGGGTTGGCGGAAGCGCCGAAGGAGGGGTACTGCGCGGGCGTGCCGCCGATCGGGCCCGATTCCACGGTCATGACGAAATCATCCAGGCCCTCCTCGCGCGCCACCTGGCCGACGCCGGCCGACATGCCCACGCCGAGGTTGACGATCGGGCGCTGGTACCTGAGCAGCTCGAGCACCGCGCGCCGCTGCACGATCTTGCGCAGGTCGAGCGGCAGCGGCTTGGCATCCTGCGGCGCCGCGCGCGCCGCGCCGACATAGGCGGGGTTGTACTCCTCGCCGTAGGTCTGCCAGTGGTCCTCGGGCCGCTCGGCCACCACCACGTAATCCACCAGGATCCCCGGCACGCGCACCGCGTGCGGATGGATCGCGTGCTTCGCCGCCAGGCGCTTTACCTGCACGACGACGATGCCGCCGGAGTTGTGCGCCGCCTGTGCGAGTGCGAGCACGTCGTTGTGGAACACCTCCTCTTCCATGCCGATGTTGCCGTCCGCATCGGCCGTCGTGCCGCGCAACAGCACGCAGTCGATCGGCATCGCGGGATAGAACAGATACTCCTGGCCGCGCAGCGTCACGAGCTCGACCAGGTCCTCGGTGGTGCGGCGGTTGAGCTTGCCGCCGTCGTAGCGCGGATCGACGAAGGTGTGCAGGCCGATGCTGGTGACGACGCCGGGCTTGCCTCCGGCGATGGCGCGGTACAGGTGCGCGATCACGCCCTGCGGCCAGTTGTAGGCCTCGACCTTCTCCGCGACGGCGAGCGCGCCGAGGCGCGGCGCCGCGCCCCAGTGCCCGCCGATGACGCGTTTCACCATGCCTTCGTTGCCGAAGTGCCCCGTGCCGCGCGTCTTGCGGTCGCCCTGACCGGCTGCGTAGATCAGGGTCAGCCCGCGTGGATGGCCGGTCTCGAGGAAGCGATTCTCGAGCGCCGCGCTCAAGGCCTCGGGGTGGCCGGAACCGGTGAAGCCCGAGGTGGACACGGTCCAGCCATCCTGGACGAGGCTCGCAGCCTCTTTCGAGGAAATCACTTTCATCGTTTTGCGGCGGATTCTACCGTTTCGGTTTAAGCTTGCCGCTCCCATGTTCGACCAGTTCATCGGCGTCAAGCCGGTCGAGGAACGCCATCGCTTCGACGTCGCGCGCCTGGAGCAATTCCTGCGCGGCAAGATCGAGGACTGGCGCGGCGCGCTGACGGTGGAGCAGTTCAAGGGCGGGCAATCCAATCCCACGTATCGCATCACCGCGAGCGCGAAGCGCTACGCGCTGCGCAGGAAGCCCCCGGGCAAGCTGCTGCCTTCCGCACATGCGGTGGATCGCGAATACAAGGTGATCAAGGCCCTGCACGGCGTGGGCTTTCCGGTGGCGAAGCCCTGGGTGCTCTGCGAGGACGAATCGGTCATCGGCACCGCGTTCTACGTGATGGACTGCGTGGAGGGGCGCGTGCTCTGGGACCAGGCGCTGCCCGGCATGCAGCGCGAAGAGCGCGCGGCGATCTGGGACGAGCTCAATCGCGTGATCGCGCAGCTGCACGGCATCGACTACAAGGCCGTCGGACTTGCGGACTTCGGCAAGCCGGGCGACTACATCGCGCGCCAGGTGTCGCGCTGGACCAAGCAGTACCAGGCCTCCGCGCTCGAGAAGATCGAGGAGATGGACCGGCTCATCGAGTGGCTGCCGAAGAACATTCCGGCGGGCGACGAGACCTCCGTGGTGCACGGCGACTTTCGCCTGGACAACACCATCTTCCACCCCACCGAGCCGCGCATCCTCGCGGTGCTCGACTGGGAACTGTCCACGCTGGGACATCCGCTCGCCGACTTCGCCTACCACTGCATGAGCTGGCACATCGCGCCGGGGAAGTTCCGCGGCATCGCGGGGCTGGACCTCGCGGCGCTCGGCATCCCGAGCGAGCGCGAGTACGTCGAGCGCTACTGCAAGCGCACGGGGCGCAAGGGCATCGACCCTTCGACCTGGGACTACTACATGGCCTACAACCTGTTCCGCATTGCCGCCATCACGCAGGGCATCGCCAAGCGCGTGGTGGACGGCACCGCGGCGAGCGAGTACGCGCGCGAGGCGGGCTCGCGCACGCGGCCGCTCGCCGAGCTGGGATGGGGACAGGTCGAGAGAATTCTCAAGAGAGCTGCCTAGGAGAAGCGCATGGACTTCGAATATTCGCCGCGGGTGCAGGAGCTGAGGAAACGCCTCATCGCCTTCATGGACGAGCACATCTATCCCAACGAGCCCGCCTATTTCGCGCACACGCGCAGCGACAAGCGCTGGGAGCCCGTGCCGGTCATCGAGCAGTTGAAGCCGCTGGCGCGCAAGGCGGGCCTGTGGAACCTGTTCCTGCCGCATTCCAAGCGCGCGCCCGAAGGCCTCTCCAACCTTGAGTACGCGCCGCTCTGCGAGATCATGGGCCGCACCAGCTGGTCGCCCGAGGTGTTCAATTGCTCGGCGCCCGACACCGGCAACATGGAGACCATCGAGCGCTACGGCACCGAGGAGCAGAAACAGCAGTGGCTGGAGCCGTTGCTGCGCGGCGAGATTCGCTCGGCGTTCCTGATGACCGAGCCGGCGGTGGCGAGCTCGGACGCCACCAACATCCAGATGCACATCAAGCGCGACGGCAACGACTACGTCATCAACGGGCGCAAGTGGTGGTCCTCGGGGGCGGGGGACCCGCGCTGCAAGATCTACATCGTGATGGGCAAGACCAACCCCGACCACGCGTCGCGCCACAGCCAGCAGTCGATGATCCTGGTGCCGGCCGGCACCAAGGGCATCACCATCCTGCACCACCTGAACGTGTTCGGCTACGACGACGCGCCGCACGGGCACATGGAGATCGAGTTCAAGGACGTGCGCGTCCCGGCCGCCAACATCCTGCTCGGCGAAGGACGCGGCTTCGAGATCGCGCAGGGGCGCCTCGGGCCCGGGCGCATCCATCACTGCATGCGCCTCATCGGCCAGGCCGAGCGCGCCCTGGAGAAGATGTGCAAGCGCGCCACCGAGCGCGTCGCCTTCGGTCGCACCATCGCCGAGCAAGGGGTCACGCGCGAGCGCATCGCGGAGTCCCGCATCATGATCGACAGCGCGCGCTTCATGGTGCTGCACGCCGCCTGGAAGATGGATACCGTCGGCAACAAGATCGCGCAGAAGGAGATCGCGATGATCAAGGTGCTCGCGCCCAACATGGCCTGCCAGGTGATCGACTGGGCGATGCAGGTGCATGGCGGCGGCGGCGTCACCGACCGCTACGGCCTGGCCAACATGTACGCGCATGCGCGCACCTTGCGCTTCGCCGACGGCCCCGACGAGGTGCACCGCAACGCCATCGCCAAGCTCGAGATCGCCGAGCAGACGACGGTCGCCGAGTCGCTCGCCCGGCGCAAATCCTAGGCGTCGATCAGGAGCCGCGCCACATGGACCTGAAGGGCAAGATCGCCGTGGTGACGGGCGCGGCGAGCGGCATCGGCCGCGCCGCCGCATTGCGCTTCGCGAAAGAAGGCGCCGCCGGCCTGGTGCTTGCCGATCTGAACCTGCAAGGCCTGCAGCCTGTGGCGGACGAGGTGAAAGGGCTCGCGGTGGCCTGCGACGTGAGCCGCGAGGCGGACATCCAGCGCGTGGTCGGCGAGGCCGAAAGGAAATTCGGCCGCATCGACGTGTACTTCTCCAACGCCGGCATCGTGCAGCGGGGCGGGCTGGAGGCCAGCGACGCGGACTGGGAACGCAACTGGAAGATCCATGTCATGGCGCACGTGTGGGCGGCGCGCGCCGTCGTCGAGAAGATGGTCGCGCGCGGCGGCGGCTACTTCCTCATCACCGCCTCGGCGGCCGGATTGCTCAACATCGTCGAATCGGCCACCTACGGCGTGACCAAGCACGGTGCCGTGGCCTTCGCCGAGTGGCTGGCCATCGCCTACGGCCGCCGCGGCCTGCGCGTCTCGTGCCTGTGCCCGCAGGCGGTGATCACCGGCATGTACAAGGGCGACGGCGGCTCGGCGGGCGTGGACGGCGCACTGACGGCGGAGCAGGTGGCCGGCGAGATCGTGAAGGTGATGGGCGAGGAGCGCTTCCTGGTGCTGCCGCACCCGACCGTCCTCAATTACATGCGCAACAAGACCGCCGACTATGACCGCTGGCTGGGCGGCATGCAGAAGCTCTACGCGAAGCACACCGGGGAGATACGATGATCAAGCTGTGCGGGTTCCGGATCAGCAACTACCACAACAAGGTGCGCATCGCGCTGCTGGAGAAGGGCGTGCCGCACGAGGAGGACGACAGCGTCAAGCCCTCGCAGGACGAGGCGGTCCTCGCGCGCAGTCCGATGGGCAAGGTGCCGTTCCTCGAGGTCGATGGCACGCGCCTGCGCGAGTCGAACGTGATCCTCGAGTATCTGGAGGACGCCTATCCGCAAAAGCCGCTGCTTCCCAAGGACCCGCTCGCGCGCGCGCGCGTGCGCGAGCTGACGGCGTTCATCGAGCTGCACCTGGAGCTGGTGGCGCGGCGCATGTACGGCAGCCTCGGCGGCGGCAAGCCGGTATCGGACGAGACGCGCCAGCGGGTGGAGAAGGATCTCGCCAAGGGCGCGCGCGCGCTGAAGGCGCTGGCGAAGTTCGACCCGTTCATCGCCGGTACGGAGCTCAGCATCGCCGACTGCGCGGCCTTCGTGCACCTGCCGCTGGTGACGCTGGTGACGAAGTCGTTCTTCGGTCGCGATTTCCTCGAGGATATCGCGCCGCTCAAGCCCTACCTCAAGATGCTGGGCGCGCGGCCGGCGTTCGCGAAGGTGAACGAGGACCGCAGGGCGGCGACCGCCGCCGCGAAGACCTAGGCGCGTGAGTAGCCTCAGCGAGTACCTACGTTTTGCCGTCACGCTGACCGCGGTCGTCGATCCG
>DASTHP010000138.1:0-9120 GCA_035718125.1 Burkholderiales bacterium
CACGCCGCGCTCGAGCGCCGGGAAGATGTCGGCGGGCGCGAGCAGCTGCGTCGACACGCCGAGCTTCTGCATCACCTTGGCGCCCAGGCCGAAGAAGCGCATCTTCAGGCCCTTCAGCTGGTCGAGCGAGGTGATCTCGCGGCGGAACCAGCCCGAGGTCTCGGGCCCGATGGCGTAGGCATCGAAGGACATCAGGCCGTGCTTGGCGTAGATTTCCTGCTCGAGCTTGTTGCCGTTTCCGAAGATCTTCCAGGCGAAGAATTCGCCGAACTGCGGGCCGAACGGCACCGTGGTGAAGAACGCGAGCGCCGGGTATTTGCCGGCGTGGAAGCCGGGGGTCGTCCAGCAGGCGTCCACCGATCCCTTGGAGGCGGCATCGAAGCATTCCAGCGTCGGCACCAGCGCGCCGGGCTCGTGGAACTTGACGACGAAGCGCCCGTCGGTCATCTCGGCGATGTCCTTCTCGAAGCGCTGTCCCGGGGGTCCGAGGTGCGGCAGGTTGCTGCCGAACGCGCTCTGCATCTTCCAGTTCACCCGCGGCTGCTGCGCCTGCGCGTGCGTCACAGCCAGCGTCGCCGCGACGGCCACTGCGGCAGCCGCCCAACTCGCACTTTTCCTGGCGATCATTTGTTCCTCCTCCTTGTGGAAATCGGGCCCGCCAGCGAATGGCCGCGACCCCGGCCCGCGCCTCCCAGCGCGTTCACGCGGCATCATAATTCACTGGTTCGTTAATTCACAACCGAAATCCGGCTGCGCAGCACGTGCGCCGGTTAGTGCCTGTTCCCTGCTGCTGTGCAGCAGTCGTTGCGCGGCTGCCCTCGCGCCCGCCGCCGGTCACCCCATGGCGTAGATGCGAATCGCATTGTCGTGAAACAAGGCGCGCTGCTCCGGCGCGGAGAATTGCCGCGCGATCCGGTGAAAGCCGGAGAAGACCTCGTCGAAGCTCGCGCACAGGCCGTCCACGGGGAAATTGCTCGCGAACATCGCGCGCTGCACGCCGAAGATCTCGATGGCCAACAGGACGATCTCGCGATTGAGCGCCGGCGTCCAGCGCCGGCCGGGCACGCCGAGGCCGGAGATCTTGATCGCCGCATTCGGGCACGCGGCGAGCAGGCGCAGCGCGCGCTGCCAGCCGGCGATGCCCGCGGCGCTGCGATCGGCGGGCAGGCCGGCGTGGTCAAGCACCAGCGGCGTGCCGGGAAACGCGCGGCACAGCGCGACCGCGTCGGCCAGCTCGGTCCACGGCGCCTGCAGGTCGAAGCGCAGCCCGAAGCGCGCCAGCAGCGCGTAGCCCGCACGCCAGCGCGCGTCGCGCATCGCGCCGGGCCGCGGCTTGTGGCGGACGCCGCGCACGAATCCGAACGCCGCCTGCCGCTCGAGCACGGCGGCGACGTCGTCGCGGTCGAGCCATGCTTGCGCCACCATCACCGTAGGAAATCCCGTCTCGCGTCGCAGCCGCTCGACCCAGGCGGTCTCGCCCACGGGGTCGCGCGGGTCCCACTCCGTTTCCACGTACACCGTTTTTACCACCTCGTGCCTGCCCGCGTCCGCGAAGTAGTCGGCAGGAAGGTAGGGCCTGCGCAGCGCCGAATAGTCGCCGTAGCGGAACGGGATCGGCGGCTGATCGCAGAGCCAGGGATGGTAGTTGGCGCGCGGATCCCAGAAATGCTGGTGCGCGTCGACGATCGGAAACTGCGCGCTCACGCCGGCATCCTAGACGACGCGGGCGCCGGGATGCGCCGTTTCAGCCCGGAAGGGTTCGGCCCAGGTGCGCTTGCACGTCCTTCACCCCGGGCAGCTCGCGCACGGCGAGCAGGAGCGCCGCCAACTGCGCGTCGGATTCCACCGTGCCCCAGAGTTGCGCGACGCCGTTCTCCACCTCGGCATAGACGACGGCGCTCGCCGCCCAGTCCTCGTTGCGCAGCATCGAGTCGATGCGCGCGCGCAGTTCCTGATCGCTCGCCGCGACAGGCGCCTGCGCCTGGCGCGCCACCAGGGCGCGCAGCAGGTCGGCGCGCGTCATCAGGCCGACGAGCCTGCCGCGCTCCACGACCGGGAGGCGCTTGACGCGGTGCCGCTCCATGAGCCGCACGACCACGGCGAGCGGCGTATCCGGTGCCACGCAGATCGCCGGCTGCGTCATCACGTCCCGCACCTTGCGCCCGTGCGACTTGACGAATTCGCGCGCGCGCTCCTCGTCGGACAAGAATACGTGCAGCCAGCCCGCCGGCGCGCGATCGGTCTCGATCTCGGGTCGGCGGATGAGGTCGCCTTCGCTCACGATGCCAAGGATGCGTCCCTGGTCGTCGACCACCGGCAGCCCGCTGATGCGCCGCTCGAGCATCAAGGAGGCAACCTCCCGCACGGAGGCGTCCGGCCCGACCGAGTGCACGCGCGTCACCATGACTTCGGCGACTTTCATGGCTTGCAGCCTAGCCCGCGGCAGGCCGGCGCCCTTGACCTTCGTCAAGTCCGTGCGGATGCCCGCGCCGGCGCCTTGCGCTACGCCGACCGGGGAGCGTAGGCGCCCGCGTCGAGCTGGCGCCGATACCAGCCATGCTCGATTTCTTGGAACAAATCGGCGCCCGCAGGCTTCCAGCCAAGCAGCTGGCGCGCCTTGTCCGCGTTGACGCGGCTGTTGCCACCCAGCGAGAACCACGCCGCCTGCGGACCCCACTCGGCGATCGCGTCGTCGATGCTCCAGCTCTGCGGACGCTGTTTGCCGCCGAGCAGGCGCGCGATGGATTGCACGATGGACTTCAGGCTCGCTTCGCCGTTCTCGATATAGAAGAACGATCCGGCTCGCGCCCCTTCCAGCGCCAGCACGTAGGCGGCGGCGACGTCGTCGACATGCACCGTGGACCAGACGTTCTCCCCTTCGCCGACGTGGCGGGGAATGCCGCTCCTCACCGCCTGGCGGATCAGGCTCGGCACCTGGATGCTGTCCGGGTTCGCCCCCGCGCCCTCGCCGTAGATGAGGCAGGGGCAGAGCACCACCGAGCGCACCCCCTGAGCGGCCGCGGCCAGCACCGCGCGCTGTATGGCGGCGCGCTGGATCTTCTCCGGCAGCGGATCGTAGGGCGTGTCTTCGTGATAGATCCTCGGCGAGAACTTTCCCGCGGCCTTGTCGCCGACCACGCTGGTCCCGCTCGTGTGCAGGAACGCCTTCCCCGATCCCGCGAGGCCCTCGATGATGGCAGCGACCACAAACGGGTCCTCGGCGTTGGCGCAGTTGATGACGGCGTCGGCGCTGCGCGCCGCGCTCCTGACCACGCTGTGACTGCTCAATTCGCCGCGCACGGGATCGATGCCGTGCGCACGCAGCTTGGCCGCGGCGGCCTCGGAGCGGGCAAGCCCGGTGACAGAATGACCGGCCTGCATGAGCCGGGCGGCCACGGTCCCGCCGATGTAACCGGAGGCACCGGTCATGAAGACTTTCAGTTTTTGCATCGTCAGGTCATCCTCGCATGCCGATCCTTGCAGATCGAGAGTACTTCGTCGGGATCGCGCTGCCACCAGTCGAGCTTCGAGAATATCTCCACTTCGTGGAAGCCGCCGTAACCTGCAGCTTCCATCAGGCCGCGGATGCGCGGCAGGTCGACCACGCCGTCGCCCATCATCCCTCGGTCATTCAGGAGGTCGCGCGTGGGCACCAGCCAATCGCAGATGTGATACGCCAGCAGGCGGCGCTTGCCGGCGCGCGCGATCTGCGCTTGGAGCTTCGGGTCCCACCACACGTGGTACACGTCCACGGCCACGCCCAGCGCGGCACGCGCGGCGCCGCTCATACCGGCGCCGCCTTCACCGAGCGCGTCGCAAAGGTCGAGCGCCTGCTCGAGGGTATTCACGCAGGCGCGCTCGGCGGCCTGCATCGGGTGCAGCGGCTCGATGGCGAGCGGCACGCCCGCTGCGCGCGCCTCGGGCAGGATCGCGGCGATGCCCTCCGCGACCTGCTGTCGCGCCCCCGCCAGGTCCTTCGAGCCCTGCGGCAAGCCGCCGACCACGAGCACCAGGCATTGCGCGCCGAGCGCATGCGCCTCCTCGATCGCGCGCCGGTTGTCGTCGCGCCAGTCCTTTGCCGTGAAGAACCCGCCGCGGCAGAGTCCCGTGACCGTGAGCCCGTGCGCCTTCACCGCGCGCACCGCCTCCTTCACGCCCATCGCCGCGAGCTGGTCGCGCCAGGGCGAGATGCCGCGGATGCCGTGGCGTGCGCAGCCTTCGATGGCCTGCGCGAGCCCCCACTTCTCGCGGATGGTCGCGGTGTTGAGCGACAACTTCTGCGGATCGGGCGCGCTCATAGCGTCCCCGGCGGGAAGAGCTTGGGCAGGAACAGCACCAGGTCCGGCCACATGATCACCAGTGCCAGCACCGCGAACATGGGGATCAGCATGATGAATACGTCCTTCAGCGCATCCAGGATGCGGATGCCCGCGATGTGCGCCGAGATCATCAGGCACAGCCCGTAGGGCGGCGTCACCAGGCCGAAGGCGAGCGAGACGATGCCGACCATGGCGAAGTGGATCGGGTCCATGCCGACGCTCTTGGCGAGCGGCTCGAGCACCGTGCCGACGATGACGATCGCCGGGATCGCGTCGAGGAAGCAGCCCACCACCAGGAACACGGCCGCGATGAAGAAGCCGGTGGCGACGGGCCCCATGCCCCATGCGGCAACGTTGGCCAGCAGCGCCTTGGGAATCTGGTAGTACGCCAGCAGCCAGCCGAAGGCGGAGGCGGTGCCCACGCAAAACAGCGCCACGCCGGTGAGCCGCCCCGTCTCGAGCAGGGCGCCGTGCAGCCCCTTCCAGTCCATCTCGCGGTACACCAGCATGGTGAGCGCCGCCGCGTAGAGCACCGCGATGCAGGCGGACTCGGTGGCCGTGAACCAGCCGAAGATCTTGCCGCCGATGATGATCACCGGCGTCATCAGCGCCGGCACCGCGACGCCGACGGCCTTGATCGTCTCGAGCAGCGTCGCGCGCGGATAGGTCGGGTAATTGCGCAGCTTGGCGTACACGTGCACCGTGCCCATCTGCGCGAGCGCGATCAGCAGGCCCGGCACGATGCCGGCGAGGAACAGCCCGCCGATGGACACCGTGAGCAGGCCTCCCCACACGATCATCAGGATCGAGGGCGGCACGATCACCGCGAGCACGGCCGACACCGCGGTGATCGCCACCGAGAAGCTGTCGTCGTAGCCTTCCTTCCTCTGCGCCTCGATGAAGATCTTGGACTGGCTCGCCGCGTCGGCGGTGGAGGAGCCGGAGATGCCGGCGAAGAACAGCGACAGCACCACGTTCACCTGCGCAAGGCCCCCGGGAAAGTGCCCGACCAGGTCGCGCGACAGGCGCACCAGGCGATTGGTGATGCCGCCCACGTTCATCAGGTTGGCGGTGAGCAGGAAGAACGGCACCGCCAGCAGGATGAAGGAGTTGTAGGCGTTGAAGGTCTCCTGCACCAGGTTCTGCGGCGTGAGACGGTCCTCGATGAGGAAGATCGGCAGGCAGGCGAGCCCCAGCGCGAACGCCACCGGCACGCGCAGCGCGAGCAGCAGGAAGAACCCGCCGAACATGATCAGGCTGGCGGTGGCCGGATCGAGGAGCGTCGCGCCGGTCATCGGATCAGGATGCGCAGGTCGTTCCAGGCGTGCTCGCCCTGGAACAGGATCCAGGTCGCGCCGGCGAGCGGCCAGGCGACATGGATCACCCACAGCGGCAGCTCGGCGAGCTCGGAGATGCGGTTGAAGGCGAAGCGGGTGAAATCGAGGCCCCACCACAGGAACACCACGGCGAACGCCAGCACGAACACGCTCGCCACCAGGCGCATCGCCGCCTGCGCGCGCGCGTTCATCGGCGGCCACAGGTCCACCACGAAGTGCGTGCCCTCGCGGATGCCGACCATGGCGCCGAGCATGATCGACCAGATGAAGAAGAAGCGCGCCATCTCCTCCGTCCAGATGTAGGAGGGGATCAGCTCGGTGTAGCGCGAGAAGATCTGCAGCGAGACGGGGAAGATGAGGATCGCCACGCTCGCGGCGAGCAGCCACGACAGCAGCCGGGCGTACCAGCGGGTCAGGCTGCGGATCAGCGGCATGCGGGATGGAAAGCGCGCAACGGGCATCCCCGCGCGTCGAGCGGCGTCTTGCGTCCGCTCCGACGCGCGGCGTTCGTCCCGCCCAAGGTCTGGACGAACGCTACTTGATCGCGTTGATCTTGCCGAGGATGGCCTCGGCGCCGATCTCCTTGGCGTAGGCCGCCATCACCGGGTCCACCAGCTTCTTCATCTGGTCGCGGCCGGCGAAGGGCACGCGCTTCAACTTGCCCTCCTTCTCCATCTTGACGAGCTTCGCCTCGTCCTCGCTCGACTCGATCTGCCGGCCGTAGGCGCCCGCCTCCTTGCCCGCCTTCATCACTGCCGCCTGCAGCTCCTTCGGCAGCTTCTGGAAGGTCTTGCCCGAGAAGCACAGCGGCCGGATGGTGATGGCGTGCTGCGTCATGGACAGGTGCGGCGCCACCTCGTAGAACTTCATCTGCTCCACGCCCGCCGCCTCGTTCTCGCCCGCGGCGATGACGCCGTTCTGGATGGCGTTGTAGACCTCGTTGTAGGCGATCACGGTCGGCGCCATGCCTGCGGCCTGGAAGGTGCGGCTCCAGATCGGCGCGCCCTGCACCCGCACCTTGAGGCCCTTCAGCTCGGCCATGTTCTTCACCGGCTTGTTGACGAAGATGTTGCGCGTGCCGCCGCCGGCGTAGCCGATCAGCATCACGTCGGCCTTCTGCGCGATCTCGTCGGCCACGGGCTTGAGCACGTCGGCGTCGAGCACCTTGTTCCAGTGCTTCAAGTCGCGGAACAGGAACGGCGCGTCGATGAACGGCGCCGCCTTCGAGAAGGTGGACATGTGCGCGGGGGACACGATGGCGTAGTCCACCGCCTTGCCCTGCGCCATGTACTCGAAATACTGCTTCTCCAGGCCGAGCTCGGAGTTCTTGTGCAGCACGAAGTTCACCGGCTTGCCGTAGTACTTCTTCACCAGCTCCTCGAACTTCACCATCGCCTTGGTGAAGGCGTGCTCGTCGCTGAACTGGCTCGCGCCGTGCAGCGTGATGGTCTGCGCGCCGGCCGGCAGCGCGAAGGCAGCCGCGACGGCCGCCAGGAACAATCTGCGTTTCATGGTTTGCTCTCCTCTTTGACGGTAATGCGCCACAGGGTGCGCGGATCTTCTGGATCGGTCAGCGTCGCCGAGTGCAGCAGCGATGCATTGTCCCAGATAACGAGGTCGCCGACGCCGTATCGCAGGCGCAGCTGGTACTGGTCCTGCGTGGCGTGGCGCTTGAGTTCGTCGAGCAGCGCGTGGGCTTCGTCCCGCGGCATGCCCTCGATGCCGAAGGAGCTGCCCGAGACTGCGTACAGCGCCTTGCGCCCGGTCACCGGATGGCGGCGCACAACCGGATGCCGCACCCACGCCATCTTCTTCTCCTGCTCCTCGCTCAGCACCGAGGCGACCGTGCGCGAGGACTTGTCCAGGTCGTCGCGGTTGCCGTAGTGGTGCAGCGCCACCAAGCCGTCGATGCGCCGCTTCATCGCGCCGGGCAAATCGTCGTAGGCCGCGTATTGGTCGGCGAAGAGCGTATCGCCGCCGACTCTCGGCACCTCTATCGAGTAAAGCATGGTGCAACGTGCCGGGACCTCGAGGTAGGAGTAGTCGGTGTGGAAATAGGTGCCGGCATCGGCGAGCCCCACCGGCGCGCCGTTCTTCCTGCGGTTGGACAGGATCAGGATGTCGGCGTGCTCGGCATGGTGGAACTGGTCGATGACGTGCGGCTCGGGGCGGCCGAACTGCCGCGCGAACTGCAGGAAGCGCGTCGCCGTCAGCTGCAGGCCGCGGAACACCAGCACCTGGGCCGCGAAGAAGGCATCCCAGATCTCCTGGAACGGCGCGCCGATGCCGCGCGCCTCGGCGCCGAAGCGCGGGCCGAGCCTGGTCAGCTGCATCCGTGGAGCGCGAGCAGCTGCTGCATGCGCGCGCAGGCGAGGGGCGGGTCGGCGAGCAGCCCGGCCGCGTCCGCGAGACGGAAAAGCTCGGCGAAATGCAGCAGGTTGCGAGCGCTCTGCTGCCCGCCCACCATGACGAAGTGATCCTGGTGGCCGTTCAGCCAGGCCATGAACACCACGCCCGTCTTGTAGAAGCGCGTGGGCGCGCAAAAGATGTGGCGCGACAGCGGCACGGTGGGCGCGAGGATCTCGTGGTAGCCCTTGCGATCGCCGATGGCCAGCAACCCGAGCGCACCGCTCGCCGCCGGGGCGATGGCGTCGAAGATGCCGAGCAGCGCGTCCGAGTGTCCCTCGCCGTCGCCCTCGATCAGCTCGGCGAAGTTGAAATCGTCGCCGGTGTACATGCGCACGCCCTTGGGCAGCTTGCGGCGCATGACGATTTCCTTGTCCTTGTCCAGCAGCGAGATCTTGATGCCGTCCACCTTCGCGGCATTGCGGCGGATCACGTCGAGGCACACCTCCATCGCCGCCGCATGGTCCGGCGTGCCTGCGCGCCGCCTTGCGCCGCCCAGCCAATATCCCTCGAGCGCGGGGTCGAACATCTCGCCCAGCCAGTGCAGGATCACCGGCTGCCTTACCTGGCCGAGGATGCGGTCGTAGACGCGGCCGTAGTCCTCAGGGGACTGCGCCGCGGCAGCGAGCGCGCGGCTCGCCATCAGGATGATGCGGCCGCCGAGCCGCTCGATCGCGCCGCACTGCTCTTCATACGCGGCGATGACGCCCGCCACGTCGGCCTGCGGCACGTGGTCGGTGCCCGCGCCCGCGAACACCGCCGCGCCTTCGATGTCCTTCGCGGCATCGAGCGTGCGCCCGATGAGCTCCAGCGAATTCGGCCAATCCAGGCCCATGCCGCGCTGCGCGGTATCCATCGCTTCGGCCACGCCGAAGCCCCAGGACCAGAGGTGCCGCCGGTAGGCGAGGGTCGCGTCCCAGTCGATCGCCGGCTCGAGCCACGGTTCCTTCGCAGAGAGCGGATCCGCGACCACGTGCGCGGCCGCGAGCGCGATGCGCGTGAAGGGACGCGCGGGCCGCTCGAAGCGGCGCGGCTCGCGCACCTGGAAGGGCTCGAGC
>DASTHP010000139.1:0-2593 GCA_035718125.1 Burkholderiales bacterium
CTCGCCGTCGCGCTGGCGTTCGGCTGGGCGACGCAGCGCCTGGGCCTGTCGACGCTGGTGGGCTACATGCTCGCGGGCATCGTGGTCGGTCCGCACACCCCCGGCTTCGTCGCCGATGCGGCGCTTGCCTCGCAGATGGCGGAAATCGGCGTGATCCTGCTGATGTTCGGCGTCGGCATGCACTTTCACCCGAAGGACCTGCTGCGCGTCTGGCGCATCGCCGTGCCGGGCGCGGTGGGACAAAGCGCCATTGCGGCGCTCGCCGGCTGGGCGCTGGCGCGCGCCCTGGGCTGGAGCCACGGCGCGGGCCTGGTGCTCGGCATGGCCCTCGCGGTGGCGAGCACCGTGGTGCTGATGCGCATGCTCGTCGAGCAGGGGCGGCTGGACGGCCGCGACGGCCACGTCGCCGTGGGCTGGCTGATCGTGGAGGACCTGTTCACGGTGGCAGCCCTGGTGGTGCTGCCGGCGCTCGCCCTCGAGATGGCCAGCGCCCAGGGCACGGCGCAGGCGCTCGGCCTCGCGCTCGGCAAGGTGGCGCTCTTCGCGTTGCTGGTCTGGGCGGTCGGCACGCGCCTGGTGTCCGCGGCGATGGAGCGCGTGGCCAAGACGCGCTCCACGGAGCTCTTCACGCTCAGCGTGTTCGTGATCGCGCTCGGCATCGCCCTCCTCGCCGCGGTCGTGTTCAACGTCTCGGTGGCGCTGGGCGCCTTCTTCGGCGGGCTGGTGGTCGGACAATCGCGCTTCGGCCCGCAGGCGGCCGCCGACATCGCGCCCTTTCGCGACGTGTTCTCGGCGCTGTTCTTCGTTTCGGTGGGCATGCTGTTCAATCCGCTCTTCGTGCTGGAGCAGCCGCTTCTTTTCATCGGCGCGCTCGGCATCGTGCTGGTGGTGAAGCCGCTGGTTGCGGTGGCGATCGTGCTGCTGCTGCGCGACCCGCCGCGCACCGCGCTCACGGTGGCTGTAGGCCTGGCGCAGATCGGCGAGTTCTCCTTCATCCTCGCCGCGCTCGGCATGGAGCGCGGCCTGCTGCCGGAGGCGGGGTTCGATGCGCTGGTGGCGGCGGCAATCGCCTCGATCGCCGTCAACCCGCTGCTGTTCCGTGCGCAGGCAGCCTGGGAGAAGCGCCAGCGGCGGCAGGTCCTCGACGCCACCGCGATCGGACCCGCGACGCCGGTCGCCGGCGCACCGGTGGTCTTCAGCGGGGTGACCGCCGTCGCCCGGCGCCTGATCGAGCGCTGCGCGAAGGAAGGGCTGCCGCTCAGCGTCGTGACGAGTGACCTCGAAGCGCTGCAGGATCTACGCGAGCGCGGCGTCGGCGCGGTCTACGGCGATCCGACCCAGGCCGAGGTGCTGCGCGCCGCGGGCCTCGCGGACGCGAAGATGATCGTCGTCACCAATCCGTCGCTGATGGAGAAGCTGCGCATCTGCGGGGCGGCGCGCGCCATCAATCCGCGCATCGCCATCGTGGCGACCGCCGCCGGCGACGCCGAGCGCGCCTGGCTGCAGGAGGTCGGCGCCACCTTCACCTGCGACCCCCTCGACGAGGCAAGCGACGCCCTGCTCCGGGCCATCCACGCCGGCCTATAGCTGGACTTTGGTGCCGAGCTCGATCACCCGGTTGGGCGGCAGGTTGAGGTAGTCGGCCGCGTTGCCGGCGTTGCGCACCATGGCGGCGAACAGGCGCGCGCTCCAGCGTGCCGCCCCGCGCCCGCCCGCCGCCGGCGCGACGATCTGGCGGCTGAGGAAGAACGAGGTGGTCATCATGTCGAAGGGCAGGATGCGCCGGCTGGTCTCGGTGAGGTCGTAGGCGACGTCGGGCTGCTGCATGAAGCCGTAGCGCAGCGTCATGCGCCAGAAACCGTGTTCCAGGCGCTCGAGCGCGATGCGCTGCGCGGGCGCCACGTGCGGCTCGTCCACCACCTCGATGGTGAGGAACACCACGCGCTCGTGCAGCACCTTGTTGTGGCTCAGGTTGTGCAGCAGCGCGTGCGGCGCGGCGTCCACGGCAGCCGCGAGGAACACGGCGGTGCCCGGCACGCGCACGGGCGGCTCGCGCATCAGGGACTCGAGCAGGGGCTTGAGCGGCACCGAGGTCTGGCGCAGCCGCGCGGCGAGCAGCGCGCGCCCGCGGCGCCAGGTCATCATGATCGTGAATACCACCGTGCCGAGCGCCAGCGGCAGCCAGCCACCCTCGAGGATCTTGGTGAGCGCTGCCGAGAGCAGCGTCGCCTCGATGAAGAAGAAGAACCCGGTGGCCGCCACGCACAGCGCGAGCGGCAGGCCCCAGCTGAACCGCACGACGAAGAACGTGAGAAAGGTGGTGGAGAGCATGGTGCCCATCACCGCCACGCCGTAGGCCTGCGCCAGCTCCGCCGAGGAGCCGAAGCCGACCACCACCGCCAGCACCGCGACCAGCAGCACCCAGTTGACCGCCGGCACGTAGATCTGTCCAAAGGTGCGCTCGGAGGTGTGCTGGATGACCACGCGTGGCAGGAATCCCAGCTGCACCGCCTGCTGCGTCACCGAGAAGGCGCCGGAAATGGTCGCCTGCGAGGCGATCACCGTCGCCGCGGTGGCGAGCGCCACCATCGGA
>DASTHP010000140.1:0-5496 GCA_035718125.1 Burkholderiales bacterium
CCGCTGAAGATCACCGGCGCGCCGGCGACGGGCGTCGCGGGTGCGATCGCGGCGGCGTCGAGGACCTGCCGCCGCTGGCGTGCCTCCCAAGCGCGCTGCGCGCGGAACAGCAGCGGGTTGACGGCGATCGAGGCGATCGCCGCCGCCACCAGCGCGTCGAAGCCCGCCTGCGGCAGCAGGCCGCGCTCCATGCCGAGCGCGGCGAGGATGAAGGAGAACTCGCCGATCTGCGCGAGGCCCACCGCCACGGTGAGCGCGGTGCGCGGCGGGTCGCGCAGCACGAGCACGATCGCCACCGCGACCAGCGGCTTCACCACCAGCACGATGCCGAGCGCGCCGATGAACAGGAGCGGCTGCTCCAGCACGAAGAGCGGATTGAACAGCATGCCCACCGAGACGAAGAACAGCGCCGAGAACACGTCGCGGAACGGCGCGATGTCGGCGGCGGCTTGCGGGCCGAAGCGCGACTGGCCGACCACCAGCCCGCCGAAGAAGGCGCCCAGCGCCACGGAGACGTTGAACACCACCGCGGCGAGGAGGGCGATGCCGAGCGCGATCACGAACACGCTCAGCGTGAAGAGCTCGGTAGAGCGGGTTTTGGCCACGCGCTCCATCGCGGCGGACACGAGGCGCGTGCCGACCGCCCAGACCAGCAACGCGAAGAGCGCCACCTTGCCGAGCGCGAGGCCGAGCGCCTGCGCCGTGCTCTGGGCGCTCGCCATCTCGATGGCGAGCGCCGGCAGCACCACCAGGGCCGCCACCGTGAACAGGTCCTCCACGATCAGCCAGCCCACGGCGACGTGGCCATCGCGGCCGTCGAGCCGGCCCTGCTCTACGAGCATGCGCATCAGCACCACGGTGCTCGCCACCGCGAGGGCCATGCCGAGCACCAGGCCCGCTCCGTGGCTCCAGCCCAGGGCGCGCGCCAGCACCCAGCCGGCGAGCGTCGCGATGGCGCTTTGTCCCACCGCGCCCGGCACGGCGATGCGCCAGACGCGGAGCAGCTCCTTGGGGTGGAAGTGCATGCCGACCCCGAACATCAGCAGGATCACGCCGATCTCGGCCATCTGCGCGGCGAGCGCCGCATCGGCGACGAAGCCGGGGGTGTGCGGACCGACGACGATGCCCGCGAGCATGTAGCCCACCAGCGTCGACAGGCCCAGGCGCTGCGTCGCCCAGCCGAACGCCAGCGCGACGGCGAGGCCGCCCGCGAGCGTGACGATGATGGACAGATCGTGCATCACCCGGTTTTACCACACCGAAAATCGGGGTCAGGGCCGGATTTCCATGGGGTCAGACCCCGGTTCTTCTTTGCCTGGGGTCTGACCTCGATTTTCGGGCCGCGACAGCCTGAAGTCAGGCTGCGCCAGTAGACTGCGGCGCTTTGCTCCCGAGCCACGTGCGCGACTTCCCCCCGGCGTTCTACACCACGATCCGCTGGATCGACCGCTTCAGCGACGCGTTCGGCAAGCTGGTGTCGCTCGCCATGCTGTGGCTGGTGGTGACGATCAGCTACGAGTGCATCGCACGCTACGCGTTCAACGCGCCGACCGTCTGGGTGATGGAGGCGAGCTACATGGCCAACGGCGGGGCCTTCATGCTCGGCTGCGCCTACGCGCTGCACAAGGGCGCGCACGTGCGCACCGATATCTTCTGGGAGAAGTACTCCGAGCGCAGGAAGGGGATCGTCGACCTGGTGTCCTACCTCGGCCTGTTCTATCCCGCGCTCGTCATCTTCTTCGCCATCAGCGTGGACGACGTGCTCTATTCGATCGATATCGGCGAGCGCTCAGAGATGTCACCCTGGCGTGCCACCATGTGGCCGTTCCGCGCCACGGTACCGCTGGGCGCCGCCCTGCTGATGATCCAGGGCGTATCCGAATGCCTGAAGTGCTGGTACCAGATCCGCAACGGCCGCGAGTTCGAGCACCGCGAGAAGATAGAGGTATGAGCCGCGGCGCAGGGGCCCCGCTCGCGGGGATGCGACCGGCGCGGAGCTCTCGCGAGCCGACAGCGTGGCGCCCGCGGGGCTCATGCAGCGCGGAGGCGAGGGTATGAGCAGCCAGGAAGCCCTCGGGCTGCTGATGATGCTGGTGATGCTGGGCGCGATCTTCATCGGCGTGCCGATCAGCTTCACGCTGCTGTTCCTCGCGCTGATCTTCGGCTGGATCGGTTTCGGCCCGGTGGTGTTCGATCTCGCTTACCTGCAGACCATCGGCATGATGAAGGTGGACGAGTTCGTCGCCGTGCCGATGTTCATCCTGATGGGCTACGTCTGCGACCAGGCTGGCCTGATGGAGCGCATGTTCAAGGCGTTCCGCGACCTGTTCGCGCCGCTGCGCGGCTCGCTCTACCTGGTGGTGATCGCGACCGCGACGCTGTTCGGCATCGCCGCCGGCACCGTGGGTGCCACGGTCGTGCTGCTCGGCATCATGGCCGGGCCGATGATGACCAAGGCGGGCTACGACGTGAGGATGTCCGCGGGCGCGATCACGGCCGGCGGCACGCTCGGGATCCTGATCCCGCCCTCGGTGATGCTGGTGGTGATGGCGCCGGTGCTCGGCATTTCGGTGCTGCACCTGTATGCGGCTGCCTTCGGGCCGGGGTTCCTGCTGGCGGGGATGTACATCATCTACACGCTGGTGCGCTGCCACTTCAATCCGCAGCTGGGGCCGCCCGTGCCCAAGGAGGACCGCCCGACCTCCATGAAGGTGGTGCTGTGGGAATGCCTCGTCGGGCTGGTGCCGGTGACGATCCTCACTTTTGCCACGCTCGGCGTGATCCTGGCCGGGCTCGCCACCTCCACGGAAGCGGCGGCGATGGGGGCGGCGGGCGCGATCCTGATGGTGATCGGCTATGGCCGCTTCACGTGGAAGGGATTGCTGCAGTCCTGCCACTTTACCCTGGCGACGACGAGCATGGTGCTGTTCCTCGCCGTCACCTCCAACATCTTCGGCGCGGTGTTCGCGCGCCTCGGGAGCGCCACCTGGGTCACCGAGGCGCTGATCGCCATTCCGCTACCGCCCTGGGCGACGATGGCGCTGCTGCTCACGCTCATCTTTCTGCTCGGCTGGCCGTTCGAGTGGCCGGCGATCGTGCTCGTGTTCCTGCCCATCATCGCGCCGGTGGCGACCAAGCTGGGTTACGACATGGTGTGGTTCGCCTGCGTCGTCGCCGTGGTGCTGCAAACGGCGTTCCTGTCGCCGCCGGTGGCGATGTCGGCCTACTACCTCAAGCAGGCGGTGAAGAACTGGAGCCTGTCGAGCATCTACCGCGGAATGGCCGACTTCATGGTGATCCAGGTGATCTGCGTGGTCCTGGTCGTGGCGTTCCCGCAGATCGCCATGTGGTTCCCCAACTGGCTCACGCAGGGCGATCGCCTGAACAGAAGCGCGGTGGAAGAACCTGCGAAAATTGGGGTCAGGGCCGAATTTTTCTTGCGAGATGAAATTCGGCCCTGACCCCGATTTTCAGCCGGCGCGGCGAGACCAGTAGGCGAAGGTGCCGCGCACGATCGAGGGCTGCAGCAGAAAGTCGCGCGCCTCGGCGGCGAGCTCGGGCTTCACCGCCTGCACGCCGCCTGCCGCTTCGGCGAGCAGCTGGGTGCGCGCGGCACGCTCGAAGAACACGGCGAGGTAGGTCGCTTCCTCTACCGACGCGCCGGTGGCGAGCAGGCCGTGGTTGGCAAGGAGGACCGTCTTCGCGCCCCCCAGCGCGCCGGCGATGATGCGGCCCTCGTCGTCGGCCACCGGCACGCCCGGCCATTCCGCGAGGTGCGCGGTGCCGTAGAGCATCGAGGAATCCATGTGGGCGATCGCCAGCGGCTTGCCGGTCGCGGCGAGCGCGGAGGCATGCGGCGCGTGCGTATGGATGATCGCTTTCACGTCGGGCCGCTTCCAGTAGATCCACACATGGAAGCGCACGCCCGGGTTCGGCCGCCCGCCCTTGATGGGCTTCAAGTCCTCGTCCACCAGCACCATGCGCTCCGGCGTCGCTTCCTCGAAGCCGTAGCCGAATTGCAGCGTCCACCAGGTGCCGGGCTGCTCGCCCTTGGCGGTCACCTGGCCGGCGAGGCCGGATTCGTGCCCCTCACGGGCGAGGATGCGGCAGGCGGCAGCGAGCACTTCGGGCGTGGAGAGCTGCGGGACCTTGAGGTCCTCGTCCATCTCGCGGCTGACGCGCTCCTTGAAATAGGCCTTGTCGCGCGGGTTCATTTCATCAGGCTCGGCAGGTAGAGCGCGATCGCCGGAAACAGGATCAGCAGCGCCAGGCGCAGGATGTCGGCGCCGATGAACGGCAGCACGCCGCGGAACACGGTGGTGGTACGCACCTGCGGCAGCAGCGTCGAGAGCACGAACAGATTCATGCCCACCGGCGGGCTGATGAGGCCGATCTCGACGATCGTCACCACGAGGACGCCGAACCACACCGGGTCGAAGCCGAGGCCGACGATCAGCGGAAAGAAGACGGGCAGCGTCAGCAGCACCATGGAGAGCTCCTCCATCGCGGTGCCGAGCAGGACGTAGATCAGCATGATCGCCGACACCACCAGCACCGGATGCACCTCGAAGCGCCTGACGAACTCCTTGAGGTCCCCCGGCATGGTGGTGATGTTGACGAAGTCGGCGAAGATCAGCGCGCCGATCAGGATCATGAACAGCATCGCCGTGGTGCGCCCGCTGTCCACCAGCGACTGGTACAGCGTCTTCCACGTAAGCGCGCGGCGCCACAGCGCGAACACCATCGCGGCGAAGGCGCCCATGCCGGCGCCCTCGGTGGCGGTGAACAGGCCGCCGTAGATGCCGCCAATGACGAACACGAACAGCACCGCCACCGGCCAGATGCCGGCGAGCGAGGTCCAGCGCGCCTTCCAGGTGGCGCGCTCACCCGGCGGGCCCGCCTTCGGGTCGCGCCAGCAGGACCATTGCACGGCGCCGCACAGCAGCAGCGCGCCGAGGGCGCCGGGCAGGATGCCGGCGGCGAACATCTTGCCGATGTTGGTCTCGGTGAACACGCCGTAGATCACCATCAGCGTGGAGGGCGGGATCATGATGCCCAGCGTCCCCCCGGCGGCAATGGCGCCGGCCGCGAGCTGATCCGAGTAGCCGAAGCGCTTCATCGACGGATAGGCCACCTTGGCCATGGTGGCGGCGGTGGCGATCGAGGAGCCGCAGATCGAGCCGAAGCCGGCGCAGGCAATCACGGTGGCCATCGCCAGCCCGCCGCGCAGGTGGCCGATGAAAGCATAGGCGGCGCGGAACAGCTCCTCGGCGATGCCGGCGCGCGCCACGAAGATCCCCATCAGCAGGAACAGCGGCACCACCGACAGCGTGTAGTTGCGCCCGGTCTCGTAGACGTTGGTCTGCACCACGGCGAAGGCCACGGTCCAGTTCCAGTCGCGCATGTAGGCGTAGCCCACCACGCCCGTGATCGCCATCGCGAAGGCGATCGGGATGCGGATGAAGCACAGCAGCAGCATCGCCGCGAGGGCGACCA
>DASTHP010000141.1:0-11833 GCA_035718125.1 Burkholderiales bacterium
AACGCGCTGCTCGATCCCGAGGTGATCGACGAGCTCTACCTCGCTTCGCAGGCCGGCGTGAAGATCGACCTCATCGTGCGCGGCGTGTGCGCGCTCAGGCCGGGCATCGCGGGGCTGTCGGAGAACATCCGCGTGCGCTCCATCATCGGCCGCTTCCTCGAGCACTCGCGCGTGTTCTATTTCCACAACGGCGGCGCCGAGGACGTCTACCTCGCGAGCGCCGACTGGATGGGGCGCAATTTCTTCCGCCGCATCGAGCTGTGCTTCCCGGTCCTCGACCCGGCGTTGAAGCGCCGTGTGATCCGCGAGGGCCTGCAACCCTACCTCGACGACAACGTACAGGCCTGGGCGATGGACGCCGAGGGCGGCTACACGCGCGTCAAGCCGCGCCGCGGCCGCCCGCGCTCGGCGCAGGAAGAACTCCTCTTCACACTCGCGACGCCTTCCTGAGGTAGTGGCGCGCGTAGCGCGGCGCGAGGTTGGCGATCGGCAGCAGGAGAAAGAAGTCGGCGGTGCTGAAGTCGGGGTCCCAGGCCGGCTCGCCGCAAACCCAGGCGCCCGCGCGCAGGTAGCCTTGCACCAGTGCGGGCAGCGCGCCGCCTGCGTTGGCATCGAGCCGCTCCAGCGGCAGCGGCCAGCGCGGAAACACGCGATACTCGATCGGCGCCATGTGGCGCTCGCTCAGGCGCGCATAGACCGACGCGGCGGCGTGGCCGCCATCGGCCATGCCCATCGAGGCGCAACCGGCGAGATACTGGTGCCCGTGCGCCTGCATGTAGCGCGCGAGCCCCGCCCACAGCAGCGTGATCACGGCGCCATTGCGGTAGTCGGGATGGATGCAGGAGCGCCCCGCCTCCACCATGCGCGCGCGCAGCAGCCGCAGCCGGGTGAGGTCGAACTCGCTCTCCGCGTAGTAGCAACCCACGCGGCGCGCGGCCTCCGGCGGCAGGATGCGGTAGGTGCCGACCACTTCGCCGCTGTCCTCGTCGCGCACAATCAGGTGCTCGCAGTGCGCATCGAAGAGGTCCTGGTCGATGCCGGCCTCGCGCGAGGACAGCCGCGCGCCCAGCTCCTCGGCGAAAACGCGCCAGCGCAACGCCTGCGCCGCGCGCAGACTCTGCGGCGTGCGCGCAAAGCCGACCGACAGCCGGCGCCGCGTGCGCGCAGGAGCAGCCGGGTGCTGCAGCAAGAGATCGTCGATGCGGTCCACGTTCGCGCCCTCCGGGCTGTGGGAACGCGGCGCAATGTAGGCAGCGCGCGTGACAAGCGGGTGACGCGCAAGTGAAGTCTCGATGACAGCAGAGCGTGCTACAGTGCGCCGCGCGATGGAAGGCGAAAGCCCGTTCAAGGGCAAGACCGGATTGCAGCGCCTGCTGAACGCGGCGCGCTACTCGCTCGAGGGCTTCGCCGCTGCGGCGCGCCACGAAGACGCGTTCCGCCAGGAACTGATGCTCGCCGCGGTGCTGGTGCCGCTCGGGCTCTGGCTCGGCAACGACGGCTCGGAACGTGCTCTTCTCGTGGGCAGCGTGCTGATCGTGCTGATCGTGGAGCTGCTCAACTCCGCGGTGGAGGCGACCGTGGACCGGGTGTCGCTCGAAGACCATCGCCTCGCCAAGCGCGCGAAGGATCTGGGCAGCGCCGCGGTGATGATGTCGCTGGTGACGGTCGCGGCGGTCTGGCTGCTCGTCCTGCTGCCGCGCCTGTAACCGAACCCTCACAAAAACGTCATCGAAGCTTCACCTGCGGCGCGGAAACTGCGCGCCGCATGCACATCGCCATGGTGACGGAGACCTATCCACCCGAGGTCAACGGCGTCGCGCGCACGGTCGCATTGATGGCCGAGGGCCTGTGCGCGCTCGGTCACACGGTGCAGCTCATCCGCCCGCGGCAGGGCCGCTCGGACCACGCGCAGCGCGCGACCGGCTACGACGAGCTGCTGTGCGCCGGGCTGCCGATTCCCCGCTACACGCAGCTGAAAATGGGCCTGCCTTCCGGGCGGGCGCTGGCGCGCGCCTGGCGCGAGCGCCGGCCCGACGTGGTGCACATCGCCACCGAAGGCCCGCTCGGGTGGTCGGCGCTCGCCGCCGCGCGCAGGCTCGGCCTGCCGGTAGCGACCGACTTCCACACCAACTTCCACGCCTACAGCCGGCACTATGGCGTGCCCTGGCTGGCGCGGCCCGTGACGGCGGTACTGCGGCGCTTCCACAACCGCGCCGACTGCACCATGGTGCCCACCGACGAGATGGCCGAGGACCTCGGCCGGCTCGGGTTCGAGCGCCTGCGCGTGGTCGGCCGGGGCGTGAACGCAGGCACCTTCTCCCCCGACCGGCGCCGCCCGGCGCTGCGCAGCCGGTGGGGCGCGGCGGCGGACGACCTCGTGGCGTTGTGCGTCAGCCGCTTCGCGCCGGAGAAGAACTTCCCCCTGGTGCTCGAGGCCTACGCGGCGATGCGCCGCGCCAATCCGTCCGTCAAGCTGGTGCTGGTCGGCGACGGCCCGCTCGAGCAGGAGCTGCGCGCGGCGAATACCGGCAGCGTCATCGCCGGGCGGCTGGTAAACGGCGAGCTCTCCGCGCACTACGCATCGGCCGATGTGTTTCTGTTCCCGAGCGTGACCGAGACCTTCGGCAACGTGACCCTCGAGGCCATGGCGAGCGGCCTTGCGGTCGTGGCGTACCGCTACGCCGCCGCGCGCCAGCACATCGAGGACGGCGTGAGCGGCTTGCTGGCCGAGCCCGGCGACCGCACCGGCTTCATCGGGCACGCGGTCAGCCTCGCGTGCGAGCCGCAGCGCGCGCGCGAGCTGGGCCGCGCGGCCCGCATCGCGGCGGCGCCGGTCAGCTGGGAGCGCATCACCGCCGACTTCGACGCCGTCCTGCGCGACACCGCGCTCGCCCACGCTGCGCGCCGGGAGTCGGCGCATGCCGCGGCCTGACGGCGCGCTCGGGCGCATCCAGCGCTGGGACGCACGCCTGTGCGAGCGCTCCAACCGCTGGCTGCATCACCGCCCGCTGCTGCAGGGCGCGCGCCTGGTCAGCTGGCTCGGCAACGGCATTTTCTGGTATGCACTGATGCTCGCCGTGCTCGCGCGCTCGCCGCGCGAGTCCGCGCTCCCCGTGCTGCACATGCTCTTCGTCGGCGTGGTGTGCACGGCGGCCTACAAGATGCTCAAGCGCGGCACGCTGCGCCCGCGGCCCTATCAGTCCCTGCACGGCGTCGAGGCCGGCGTCATGCCGCTGGATGCCTTCAGCTTCCCTTCCGGGCACACGCTGCATGCGGTCGCGTTCACGCTGGTCGCCCTCGACTACTGGCCCGGGCTCGCCCCGCTCCTCGTGCCCTTCACGGTGCTGACCGCCGTCTCACGCGTCGTCCTGGGGCTGCACTACCCGAGCGACGTGCTCGCCGGCGCGCTGATCGGCGGCCTGGTCGCCTCGGCCTCGCTCGTCATCTCGTGATGGGCGCGCCCAAGCTCGCGCGTGCCGGGTAATGCGCTTGCTGCGGATTGCGCGCGTGGGCCTGCACCTGGCGGCTGGCTGCGCGATCAGCGAGTGGCTGTACCCGCTGCTGACGGCGAAAGCGCGCCGCACCGTGCGCCGCATCTGGGCCGGCGGTCTGCTGCGGATCCTGGGCGTGCGGCTGGATGGGCGCGCGATGCGCGTGCAGCCAGGCAGCCTGGTCATCGCCAATCACATCTCCTGGCTGGACGCGGTCGCGCTGCATGCCGCGCTGCCGGTGGCGGTCGTCGCCAAGGCGGACGCCCGCCACTGGCCGTTGCTCGGTCGGCTGCTCGAGCGCAACGACACCCTGTTCGTGCAGCGCCGCCCCTCCCGCGACCTGCTGCGCATCAACCGTGAAATCGGCGCACGGCTCGCGCGCGGCGAGTCGGTCGCGGCGTTTCCCGAAGGCACGACGACCGACGGCGCGAGCGTGCTGCCGTTCCGGCCCGCGCTCTTCCAGCCCGCGGTGGCGGGCGGCCACCCGCTGCACGCGCTCGCCCTGGTCTATCGCGACGGCACTGGCCGGCGCTGCGCCGAGGCGGCCTACATCGACGACATGAACCTGTGGCAGTCCCTGTGGCGCATCGCCGCGCTGAAGGGCCTGCGCATCGAGCTGCGGTGCTGCGGCGCGCACGCCAGCGCGGGGTTGCGCCGCCGCGAAGCGGCCGCGCGCGCCCGATCCGAAGTTCAGCGCGGTGCCTGCGGCAGCGCCGCCCTGTCCGCGCGCCAGGCGCAATCCAGCCTCGAGGGCTCGGGCTCGGCGGCGGGCTGGCTGCCCGCGAGCACTGCACCGACCTGGGCGAGCGACGCCGAGGTCTCGCGCACGTAGGCATCGAAGCGCGGCGCGAGGTGCCGGTCCACGAGGCGCAGCAGCCCGCGCGCCAGGCGCGGCACGCGCGCGCCCCGCAACAGGCGGTCGGCACCGGAGAGCCAGTCGATGACGCGCAGCACGAGCGTTTCCCCGCAGCGCCAGCGACGCGCCACGATCTGCGCGAGCGGCTTGCGCTCCGCCGCGAGCAGCTCGCCCGGCGCGGTGCATACCCACGGCTTGAGGTAGTCGTCCATTGCCCACTCGCACAGCGCATGCGTCACGTGCGCGACATCGGCCAGCCGGTGCTCGTGCTCGGGCACGAAACGGTGGTGCGCGACGATGTCCGCGAGCAGGTGGCTCGCGTAGCCGAGCGCAACCGCGCTCTCTTCGTCGTTCTGCGCCGCGGCGAGCCTGTGCAGCGACGGCCAATGATGGTTGCGCCGGAACACGCGGATGCCGAGCGCGGCGCCGGCGAGCGCCAGGTCGGGCAGGCAGGCGCCGCCCAGCACCAGGCGCGGGAACCGCAATGCGGCTCGCCGCAGCTCGGGATCGAGCAGCGGCAGCGCCAGCAGCATGTGCTGCGCAAAGAAGACGTGCGTCTGCAGTCCCCAGGCGAGGGCATCGCCGGCAAACGCCAGCAGGGCAAACGCGAACAGTACGAGCCTCACGGGCACGCATCGTCGGCTCGCGGGATGAAAACCCCGTGAAGGAACGGTGAAGCTTCAGTGACGCCAGGGAGCCGCTTGCCTCTGCAAGCGTGCCCGCCTGAATGGACGGCCGCTAGTCCTTGTAGCCCTCGAACTCGACGTACAGGCGGATCTCGTCGCCGACCGAGGGTAGTCCGTAGTTCATGCCGAAATCCGAGCGCTTGAGGGTGCCCGATGCATTGCCGCCGCACATCGGCTTCCTGTTGAAGGGATTGTCGCGGCAGGTCCAGCGCTCGATCTTGAGCGTGAGCGGGCGGGTCACGCCGAGCAGGGTGAGCTGACCCGTCACCTCCGCCGGATCATCGCCGGCGAACCGCACCGCAGCCGCCCTGTAGGTCATGCGCGGAAACTCGGCGACGTTGAAGAAGTCCGCGTTGCGCAGGTGCTCGTCGCGCCGTTGCGCGGGACTTCCCGGCCTGCTGTCGCCCGTGCTGAGCGAGGCGGTCTCCACCGTCAGGTCCACGGAGCCCGTCCTCGCCACTCGATCGACGATGAACCTGCCAGTCGTGCGATCGAAGCGTCCCCACATGGTGGACACGCCAAGGTGATCGACCGCGAAATGCGGGTAGGTGTGAAAGGGATCGAGGGTGTAGCTTTCCGGCGCCGACGCCGCCGCAAGCGGCAACGCGATCGCCTGGGCACCCAGAGTCGCGCAGCGCATGGTCTTGCCAATTGGAGCGCCGGGCCCGAAAAAGGTTTCAGAGCCTCCAGCCGCGGGCTGACAGCCACGCGATCGCCAGCGCGCCGCCGGCAGCCACCAACGCGTAAACGCTGGCCACCACGGCCTGCGTCCAAGCCGGCCCGCGCGGCAGCGGCAGGCGCACCAGCACCGGCACCAGCGCGAGCGCCACCAGCGTGAGCCAGTGCAGCTTCGCGAGCAGCACGGCGCCCGCGGCAATGAGCGCTGCGAGCACGGACACGGTGAGCGTGAGCGTGGCGCCCGCCTCCACGCGGCCGCCGAGCACCATCACCAGCAGCAGGAACGCACCGCTGCCGGCGCCCAGCGCCATGCCGTATTGGCCGAGGAGGGCCGAAGCGCCCAGCACCGCGGCAAATCCCGCGCCGAGGCCAAGTGCAAGCCCGAGGGCGCCTGCGCGCACCATGTCGTAGTGCAACGAGACCGTGGCGGCAACCAGCCACCAGGAGAATGCGGCGAGGCCGGCGCCGACGATGGCGACCTCCGCCGGGATCTTCTGTCCGAGGATGGGTGCGAAGACCCACAGCGTGACGCCGGCGGCAAGCGCGCCGACCACGATGCCGGTGATCCGGGTGGGCTTGAAGGCGAGGTCGGCGAGCGCGCCGAGGAGCGCCGCGGCGGCGCCCGCCACCACGATCCTGCGCGTGACGCTGAGCGGCTCGAGCGCGAAGTTGCCGATGACTGCCACAGTGGCCGCGAATCCCACCGCGGCCGCCAGACCGCCGAGGCGCAGGGGAAAGAGGATTGCCGCGGCCAGCAATCCCGCCACGAACGGCAGCACGCTCGATTGAAAGACCGGGTTCTGCAGCAGCTCGTTCACTTCATCCCCGCGCGACGCGGATCACGCCGCCCACTTCGCGCACTACGGCAAAGGCGCGCTTCAACTGCGCCACGTCCCCCACCTCGAAGGCAAAGCGCATGAAGGCGAGCTCGTCGCGGCTCTGCGTGCGCACCGCGGTGACGTTGATGCGCTCGCGCGCGAGCGCATCGCCGATGTCGCGCAGCAGCCCGGGCCGGTCGCTCGCCGTCACCACCATGTCCACGCTGTAGGCGCCGGCGCCGGCGCCCCAGGCGGCCTCGATGAGGCGCGCGGGATCGGTTTGCGCCAGGCGCTTCAGGCTCGCGCAGTCCTCGCGATGGATCGAAACCCCGCGGCCGCGCGTGACGAAGCCGCGGATCGGGTCGGGGGGCACCGGCTTGCAGCATTTGGCGAGCTGCGTGAGCAGGCGATCCATGCCCACCACCAGCACGCCGCTCTCGGGGGCGGACTTGCGCTTGCGTGGCGCCGGTGCCGAGGCGGGTGCCTCCGCCGGAGCCGGCGCGCCGGCAAGCGCGCGCATCGCCTCGTGCAGCTGGCGCAGGTTGACCTCGTCGCGCGCGACGGCGGCGAACAGGTCATCCGGCTTGCCCAGGCCGAGCTTCGCGGCGAGCGCCTCGAGGCTGACGCCGCCGCGGCCCTCGCGCTTCACCTCGCGCTCGACGATGGCGCGGCCTTCGGCCACCGTCTCGGTGAGCGCCTGCGCGTTGAACCACTGGCGGATCTTCTGGCGCGCGCGCGGGCTCTTCGCGAAGCCGCGCTCGGCGCTCATCCAGTCGCGCGAGGGGCCGCCCGTTTTCGCCACGGTGAGCTCCACGCGCTGGCCGCTCTTGAGCGGCGTATCGAGCGGCACGAGATGGCCGTCCACCTTGGCGCCGCGGCAGCGGTGGCCGAGGTCGGTATGCAGCGCGTAGGCGAAGTCGATCGGCGTGGCGCCCGCGGGCAGGTCCACCACCTTGCCCTGCGGCGTGACGACGTAGATCGTATCGTCGAGCGCGGCGCGCTGCGTGCGCTCGGCCCAGGAGGCCCCCTCGGCGACCTCGTCGCGCCATGCGAGCAGTTGTCGCAGCCAGGCGATCTTGTCGTCGAACGCACTGTCCGCGCGCGTCGCCTTGCCCGCCTCCTTGTAGCGCCAGTGCGCTGCCACGCCGAGCTCGGCGTGGCGATGCATGTCCTCGGTGCGGATCTGCACTTCCAGCGTCTTGCCGCCCGGCCCGATCACCGCCGTATGCAGCGACTGGTAGAGGTTGCCTTTGGGGCGCGAGATGTAGTCGTCGAACTCGCGCGCGATCGGCACCCACAGGTTGTGCACCACGCCGAGCGCGGCGTAGCAGTCCTTCACGCTCGGCACGATCACCCGCAGCGCGCGCACGTCGTGGACCTGCGCGAAATCCAGGCCCTTGGCGCGCATCTTGTTCCAGATGGAGTAGATGTGCTTCGGGCGCCCGTGCACCTCGCCCTTGACGCCCGCCGCCTCGAGCTCGCGCGCGAGCGCCGTCATCGCCTCGGCGATGTACTGCTCGCGCTCGACGCGCCGCTCGTCGAGCATCTTGGCGATCTTCCGGTAGAGCTCCGGCTCGAGGAAGCGGAACGACAGATCCTCCAGCTCCCACTTCAGCTGCCACACGCCCAGGCGGTTGGCGAGCGGTGCGTAGATGTCGAGCGTCTCGCGCGCGTAGGCGGCGCGCTCCTCGCCCGCGTGCTTCGCATACCAGCGCAGCGTCTGCGTGCGGCTCGCCAGGCGGATCAACACCACGCGGATGTCTTCCACCATGCCGAGCACCATCTTGCGCAGGATCTCGCTCTGCTGCGCGGCGTTGGCGCGCGTGAGCACGCGCAGCTGGTAGAGCTTTTCGACGCCGCCGGCGAGCGCGGCGATCTCCGCGCCGAAGGCTTCCACGAGCTTTTCGGTGCCGCCGAGGTACTTCGGCGCGGCGAACAGCACGCCGGCCGCGCGCGCCGCCGGATCCATGCCGATCGCGGCAAGGCTCGCGGCGAGGCCGAGGGCGTGCGGCCACACCGGCTCGCCGGTGGACAGCGTCTGCCCGGCGTACAGCGGCTCGGCGAAATCCAGCGTCCGCGCGACGAGCGCCCGCTCCTCGCTCGCCAGCCCCGCGGCGAGCGCATCGAGCGCGGCGGCGGCGCCCTGCGGTCGCAGCTGGACGACGGAAACCATGCGGTATTGTAGCGAGGACCGTGCCTGCGACCCGCCCTCACGTCTCGCCCCACCTGCTGCTCGCGCTCACCGCGTTCTTCTGGGCCGCGCACTGGATCGTGGCGCGCGCCGTGCACCCTTACGTCTCGCCGGTGAGCCTCGCGTTCTGGCGCTGGGTCGCGGCGATCGCGTTCCTGGCGCCCGTCGCCGCGCCGATCCTCGCGCGCGAGTGGCCGAAGGTGCGCGCGGCCTGGCTGCCCATCCTGTTCTTCGGCACCGGCAGCACGGTCCTCTACAACGCCATCGGCTACGTCGGCATCAAGCAGAGCACTGCCACCAACGCGGTGCTGTTCCAGTCGGTGACGCCTGCGCTGATCCCGCTCTTCGCTTACGCGCTGTTCCGCGAGCGCATTCGCGCGCGCCAGGCGGCGGGGTTCGCGCTGTCGTTCCTCGGCGTGCTCGCCATCGTGCTGCGGCTCGACGCGCAGACGTTCACCGCCCTGCGCCTCAATCCGGGCGACCTGTGGCTGCTGGCCAACGTCGCGCTCTGGGCGCTGTACACCGCGTGCCTGCGCTGGCGGCCGAAAGACCTTGATCCGCTCGCCTTCATGCTGGCGGTGATGCTCGCCGGGATGCTCACGGGCCTGCCCGCGTACGCGATCGATTACGCCGCCGGCGGACGCTTCGAGGCCAACTGGGGCTCGGTGCTCGGCACGCTCTACCTGGGCCTGTTTCCTTCGGTGATCTGCTACTGGATGTGGAACCGCGGCGTGGCCGAGGTGGGGCCGGCGCGCGCGGGCGTCTACCTGCACCTGATCCCGCTGTTTGGCGCGCTGATGGCGGTGGCGCTGCTCGGCGAGGAGCTGCGCCTTTACCATGTCGTCGGCATCGTGCTGATACTGCTGGGCATCCGATGGGTTGGCTGAGGAACTGGAGGCGCAAGCGGCTGCTCGCGCACCATCGCATCGACGAGGCGCTGTGGCGCTCGGTCACGCAGCCGATGGCGTTCCTGCGCGGCCTGCAGCGCGACGAGCTACAGCGCCTGCGCGCCTTCGCGCTGCTGCTGCTCGTGGAGAAGCAGTTCAGCGGCGCGCGCGGCCTGGAGCTGGATGACGCCATGCGCCTCGCCATCGCGGTGCAGGCCTGCCTGCCGGTGCTGCAGCTGGGCCTGGATCGCTACGACGACTGGAGCGAGATCGTCGTCTACCCCGGGGACTTCAAGGTGCGCATCCGGGAAACCGACGACGGGGGCGTGGTGCACGAATTCGACGACGAGCGCGCCGGCGAATCCTGGCAGGGCGGCCCGGTGGTGCTGTCCTGGGACGCCGCGGTGAACGCGCCCGGCATGAACGTGGTGATCCACGAGTTCGCGCACAAGCTCGACATGGCGAACGGCGAGGCGGACGGCATGCCGCCGCTGCACGCCGGGATGGACCGGCACGCCTGGGCGGAGACGTTCCGCGTCGCCTACGAGGGATTCTGCGATGCGGTGGATCGCGGCAAGGAGACCTGGCTCGATCCCTACGCAGCGGAGTCGCCGGGCGAATTCTTCGCCGTGGTGAGCGAAGCCTTCTTCGCTGCGCCGAACGAGACGCGGCGGCGCTATCCTGACGTCTACGAGCAGCTCAAGCGCTACTACCGCCAGGATCCCGCGGGGCGGCTGGACACCTGAGCGCGAACGCACGGCCATGAAGACCTTGCTCATCGTTTATCACACCGGCGGCGTGAAAACCGCGCAGATGGCGCAAGCCGTCGAGCGCGGCGCGTGCGCCGAGGACGGCGTGCGCGTGCTGATGAAGCGCTGCGCCGACGCGGGGCCCGAGGACGTCCTCGCGGCCGACGGCCTGATCCTCGGCACCCCGGAGAACTTCGGCTACATGTCGGGGATGATGAAGGACTTCCTCGAGCGCGTCTTCTACGCCTGCGAGGGCAAGGTGAACGGCCGCCCGTGGGCGCTGTTTGTCGGCGCGGGCCAGGATGGCACCGGCGCAGTGACCTCGGTGGAGCGCATCGTCGCCGGACTGCGCCTGAAGAAGATCAGCGAGCCGATCGTCGTGGTGAAGGAACTCAGGCCCGAGCAGCTCGCCGCCTGCGAGGAGCTCGGCGCGGCGATGGCGGCGGGGCTTGCCGCCGGAATCCTATAGCGTGACGCGCGGCGCGCCCGGCGCGCCCGGCGCGAGGCGCCCGTCGTCCTGCGGCTCGCCCAGCACCTGCCTGACCGGCACCACGCCCGCCCAGATAGGAAGCGCGTAGTCCTCGGGCTCGTCGATCGGCCCGCCGGTGCGTACCTTGGCCACCGCTTCCTCGAGGTGCAGGCCGAAGACGCTCATCGCCTTCAGTTCCTGCTTGTTCACCGGCCGCAGGTTCTGCCAGTGGCCGGGGTAGACGCGCTCGATGAACTTCTCCATCTTCGCGATCTTCTCTTCCGGCTCGGCCACCTTGTGCGCCTTGCCGAAGACCATCGCCGTCCGATAATTGACCGACATGTGAAAGCCCGAGCGCGCCACCACCAGGCCGTCGAAGTGCGTCACGGTCAGGCACACGCGCGGGTTCTTCTCCAGCGCGAGCAGCATGCGGCTCTTGCTTGATCCGTGCCAGTACACGGCGTCGCCCTCGCGCCAGTACGCGGTCGGCGTGACGTAGGGCTGGCCGTCGATCACGTAGCCGATGTGGCAGACAAAACCCGCGTCCAGGATGGCGTAGACCGTCTCGCGGTCGTAGCGTGCACGCTTGGGCAGGCGCTTGATCTTCGTGCGCGCGGTGGGTGTGAAGTCCTTCATTCGTGGCTCCCTGAAGTGACCACCATCTTAGCAGCGGCGCGCGGCGCGTTGGCGAGCCACACCAGAACCGCGAGAGCGAGGAACAGCACGCCCGAGATCCAGAACAGGTCCACCGTGGACATCATGCGCGCCTCGACCTCCAGCGCGTGGTCGATGCTCGCCAGCGACTGCTGCGCCGAGTAGCCCTGCGCCTCGAGCGCGCGCAGCATGGATTCGGTGGCTGGATCGCCGCGCACCACGTGCTCGGCGAGCTGCGCGCGGTGCACCTTGGCGCGGTCGTCCCACAGCGTGATGGCGAGCGACGCCCCCACCGCGCCGCCCATGTAGCGCAGGAAGTTCTGCAGGCCGGTCGCCGCGGGCATGCGCTCGGGC
>DASTHP010000142.1:0-3953 GCA_035718125.1 Burkholderiales bacterium
TCGATCACGTAGGCGCCTTCGGCGATCGCCATCGCCTTGGCCACGTTCTGCTCGACGAGCAGGATGGACACGCCGTCGTCGCGTATCCGGCGCACGATGCCGAGCAGCTCGTCGATCATCTTCGGCGCGAGGCCGAGCGAAGGCTCATCCAGCATCAGGAGCTTGGGCTTGCCCATCAGCGCGCGCCCCACGGCGAGCATCTGCTGCTCCCCGCCCGACATGGTGCCCGCGAGCTGCTCGCGGCGCTCGGCCAGGCGCGGAAAGAAGTCGAACACGCGCTCCAGGCGCGCGGCGCGCTCGCCCCTGGGCAGGAGGTAGCCGCCGAGCTCGAGGTTCTCGCGCACGGTCATCTGCGGGAACAGCTGCCGTCCCTCGGCCACCTGGGCGAGGCCGCGCTGCACGATGACCGCGGGCTGCGCGGGCAGCGCTTCGCCGTCGAGCAGCACTTCGCCCTGGCGCGGGATGAGGCCCGAAACCGCCTTCAGCAGCGTCGTCTTGCCGGCGCCGTTCGGCCCGACCACCACGGTAATCTCGCCGCTCGGGGCTTCCAAGTCGATGCGGTCGAGCACCTTGATCGGGCCGTAGCCCGCGGAGAGGCCCTTGATCGAGAGTCCGCCGCTCATGCCGCTCGCCTCTCTTCCGATTCGCCTTCTTCGCCGAGGTAGGCCTCGACCACCGCCGGGTCTTTCGCCACGGCACGCGGGTCGCCGTCGGCGATCTTTCTTCCCTGGTGCAGGACGGCGACACGCTCCACGTAGTTCATCAGCACGCGCACCGCGTGCTCGATCCAGATCACCGCGAGGCCGAGCTCGTCGCGCACGCGGCGGATGAGCTGCGCCGTGAGATCCACTTCGGCGTGCGTGAGGCCCGCCGCGACTTCGTCGAGCAGCAGCACGCGCGGGCGCGCACCGAGCGCCATGCCGATCTCGAGCAGGCGCTGCCGGGACGGCGTGAGGCCGCCCGCCGGCACCTGCGCGACCTCGGCGAGGCCGAGGAAATCGAGGATCGCGTCCGGCTCGTCGAAGGCGTCGTGCGCATGTTTGCGCGTGCGCCCGGCGAATTCCAAGCCGAAGCGCACGTTGTCGATCGCCGGCATCTCCTTGAACACGCGCGGCGTCTGGAAGGTGCGGGCGACGCCGTGCGTCGCAAAAGCGTGCGCGGGCTTTCCGGTGAGGTCTTCCCCCGCCACGACAACGCGTCCCTCCGTGGGGGCCAGCACGCCCGAAAGCGTATGGAAGAAGGTGGTCTTGCCCGCGCCGTTGGGGCCGATGATGCCGACGAGCTCCCCGCCATGGACATCGAGGTCGACGCCGTCCACGGCGACCAGGCCGCCGAAGCGCACCGTCACGCCTTTCGCCGCAAGCAGCGCTTCACGCATTGCTCTTGCCCCAACGCCAGCGCCAGCGACCGATCAGCGATGCAAGGCCGCCGGGCAGATAGAGCACCAGCAGGATCAGCAGCAGCCCGAGCAGGATCAGGAACAGGTATGGGAACTGCAGCCGCAGGAACTCGGTGAGCAGGCTGAACAGCACCGACGAGGCGATCGGCCCGATGATGGTGTGCGCGCCACCCACCATCGCGATCAGCACCGTCTGGAAGCCGATGAACGGGTTGAATACCGTGGGCGGGTCGATGTAGGTCCAGCGCATCGCCATTGCCGCGCCGAGCGCCCCGGCGAAGAACGCCGACAGCGCGAAGGCGAGGATCTTGGCGCGGCGCGCGTTGACGCCGAGCGTCTGCGCGCGCTCTTCGTCGGCGCCGATGCCGCGCAGCGCCAGGCCGAGCCGGCTTGCGCGCACCAGAAGCGCGGTGATCACCGCGACGGCGGAGACCAGGAGCACGGTGTGATAGATGGTGACGGCTTCCGGCGGCTCTTCGACGACGCGCCCGACCGTGCCCTGGAAGGCCTTCTCATAGTAGGTCACCGCGTGCCGCACCAGCTCGCCCAGGCCGAAGGTGATCACCGCGAAATAGGCCCCGCGCAGATGCAGCACGGCCGCGCCGACCAGCCCGGCGAACGCAGCGGCCAGCAGGCCGCCGAGCAGCACCGCCAACCCGTAGGGCAGCAGCCCCCCGGAGCTCCAAGTGGTTACATACGCCCCCAGCCCGAAGAACGCCGCGGTGGCGAGCGACAGGTAGTTGGTCGCGCCGCAGAACATGGCCCAGCTCACTGCGAGTCCCGCATACATCAGGCAGGTGAGCGTCATCGCCAGCGCGAAATCCGACAGCAGCCAGGGCATCGCAGAGAGCACGAGGGCCGCGGCCAGCGTGGCGAGGATGGAGTGGCGCAGATTCATCGGGCGCTCATCTGGCGAACAGGCCCTTCGGCCGCGCCAGCAGCACCGCGATCAGGACTGCGTACGAAAGCAGCATCTTGAGCGACGGGCTGGTGAAGTGCATGCCGAAGGTCTCGACCAGGCCGAGCAGAAATCCGCCCAGCAGGCATCCGCCGGCGCTGCCCAAGCCGCCCAGCACGATGACGATCAGCGCGGTGACGGTGTAGGGCTCGCCCATGCCGGGGGAAATCTCGTAGACCATGGACAGCAGCGCGCCGGCGACGCCCGCGAGCGCGATGCCGGCGCCGAACACCACCGGATGCAGGAAGCGCGTGTCGATGCCGACGAGCTGCGCGCCGGTGGGTGATTGCATCATCGCCCGCACCGCCTTGCCAATCAGCGTCCAGCGCAGGACGGCCAGCAGCAGCAGGCTTGCCCCCACCGCGAACGCGAACACCACCAGGCGGTTGGTCATCAGGCGGGCGCCGCCGATGTCGAGCGCCTCGGTGAGGAAGGAGTAACCGCGCAGGTCGGCGCCCCAGGCAAGATAGGCGACGTTTTGCACGAGGAACATCAGGCCGAAGCCCACCAGCAAGCTCCTCGCCTCGACCACTTCTACTGCGGGCGCGGTGCGCGTGATGCGCTGGAAGCAGAGCCAGTACACGACCACGCCCAGCACGAAGAGCGCCAGCGCCACCACCGGCAGGAACACGATCGGATTCGCCTGCAGCACCGTATGCCCAAGCCAGGTGAGATACGCGCCGAGCATCAGGAACTCGCCGTGCGAGATGTTCATGATGCGCATCAGCCCGTACTGCAGGTTGAGGCCGAGCGCCACCACGGCATAGATGCCGCCGGTGATCAGGCCCGTCGCGACCAGCTCGAACCAGTAGGCCATGGAGATGAAAAAGCCCCGTGGTTGCCCACGGGGCCCGTCGATCCTCTAGCCGATTACTTCCAGTTCGGCTTCGGGAAGTACGCCGGCGACGTGGCGTTCTGCGGCGGCCACACCACCTCGAACTCACCGCTTTGCCACTGGCTGACCACGCCCGGCGTGGAGATGTTCTCGCCGTTCCTGAAGCGCATCTTGCCGATGATGGTGTTGAACTCGCCGCCGGCGATCGCGCTGCGCAGCGCCTTGCGATCCAGGCCCGCTTTCGCCACCGCCTGCTCGAGGATCTGCAGGCCCGCCCAGGCATGCGCGCTCGCCCAGCGGTCCGGCTCCTTCTTCCAGCGTGCCACATGCGCGTCGAAGTACGCCTTGGCGGCCGGGCTCGATTTCGGATTCCAGGTGCCCAGTCCCATCACGCCTTCGGCCGCCGGGCCGAACTTGTCGCGATACACGGGGAACGCCGCGCCCACCGCGGCGTAGAACAGCTTCGGATTGAAACCGACCGCGCGCGCCTGGCCGGTCACGAGGAACGTGTCCGGCGGATAGGAGAGGCTCACGAAGGCATCCGGGTTCTTCGCCTTGATGTCGTTCAGCACCGGTTGCAGATCCTTGATGCCGATCGGGTAGCTCTTCTTCTCCACGATCTGGATGCCCTTTTCCTTCAGCGCCAGCTCCAGCGCCCCCATCTGCTCCAGGCCGAAGAGCTCGTCGACGTGGATGACGGCCGCGGTCTTCACGCCGCGCGCCTTCATGAACTCGGCGAGCGCGGTCATCATGACGTCGGG
>DASTHP010000143.1:0-10949 GCA_035718125.1 Burkholderiales bacterium
GAGACTCAACCGCTCGATGACCGAGCGGTACTTGTCCGCATCCGTGCGCCGCAGGTAATCGAGCAGCTTGCGACGCTGCGACACGAGCTTCAGCAGCCCGCGGCGCGAATGGAAATCCTTGACGTGGGACTTGAAGTGCTCGGTGAGGCTGTTGATGCGCTCGGTGAGCAGCGCGACTTGCACTTCGGGCGACCCCGTGTCCTTGCCGGACCGCTGGTACTGCTTGACGACTTGCGCTTTCTGCGCAACCTGCAAAACCATGCTCTCATCTCCTTGGTTGAGGCGCGATTTTAACCGACGCGCGCCGCGGATCACAAGTTTTTTTGATGTTTTTCAGCCGCTTGCGCTGCATTCTGCGCAGCCAGCAGCCGGCGTGGATGCAGGAGTCCATCGTGCCCGGCTTCCGCCACCCCGAGCAGCGCACCCTGCTCTCGGTAGACCCGGAAGCGTCCGGCCGACGGCTGCGTCAGCGCGATCGCCTGTCCCCTGGCGAACCGGTCCGCCAGGGCATCCGGCAGGTCGAGGCGCGGCAGGACTTCGAGCAGCCGGTCCAGGGGCAACAGCAGACGGTCGCGCCCGGCCTCGTCGGCGTTCTGCACCATGTCCAGCGTCACCGCCTCCTCGATGCGAAAGCCGCTTGCCGCGACCCGGCGCAGGCTGACCAGGTGCGCGCCGCAGCCTAACGCGCTGCCGATGTCTTCGACCAGGGTGCGGATGTAGGTGCCCTTGCTGCAACGTACGCGTAGCTCGAGTGTCTCGCCGTCCATGCCCAGCAGGTCCAGCGCGTGCACGCGGATCTTGCGCGGCGCGCGCCTGACGCTCTCCCCGCGCCGGGCTAGCACGTAGAGCGGGCGCCCCTGGTGCTTCAGCGCGGAGAACATCGGCGGCACCTGCTCGATCTCGCCGCGAAACGCCGGCAAGGCGCGCTCTGCGGCCGCGGCGTCGACCAGCACGGGTCGCCGCTCCAGGACCTCGCCCTCGGCATCCCCGGTGCGCGTAGTGACGCCGAGCCGCGCCCGTGCGAGATACTCCTTGTCGGCGTCGAGCACCAGCTGGGAGAACTTGGTCGCCTCGCCGAACATGATGGGCAAGAGGCCCGACGCAAGGGGATCGAGCGTGCCGGCGTGGCCGGCCTTCTCGGCACGGTAGAGGCGCTTGGCCGCCTGCAGCGCCGCGTTGGACCCCAGCCCGACGGGCTTGTCGAGCAGCAGCACCGCGTCCAGTCTGCGGCGCATCACTCCTTCGGACGGACGCTGTCGATCAGCTGGGAGAGGCGCGAGCCCCGTTCCACCGACTCGTCGTACTTGAAGCGCAGCTCCGGGGTCGTATACATCTTGATGCGCCGCGCGAGGGCGCTGCGCAGGTATCCCGCCGCCCGCCGCAGGGCTTTCTCGGCCGCTTCGGCTTGCACGCGCTCGAGGCAGGTGAAATACACCACCGCGTGCGAAAGGTCAGGCGCGGCGTCCACCGCCGTGATGGTCACCAGGCCGAGGCGCGGGTCCTGCAGCTCGCGCCGGACGATCTCGGAGAGCTCGCGCTGAATCTGATCCGCGACCTTCTGGGGCCGGCCCCGGGTCACGCCGCGACCCTCCTTGCGGTCACAGCGTGCGCGCGACCTCGAGGACTTCGAACACCTCGAACTGATCGCCTTCCTTGAGGTCCGAGAAGTTCTTGAGCGACATGCCGCATTCGAAGCCGGCCTTCACCTCGCGCACGTCGTCCTTGAAGCGCTTGAGCGAGTCGATCTCGCCCGTGTGCACGACCACGTTGTCGCGCAGCACGCGCACCTGCGCGTTGCGCTTCACCAGGCCGTCGAGCACGTAGCAGCCGGCCACCGCGCCGACCTTGGAGATGCGGAACACCTGGCGCACTTCCACCATGCCGATCACCTGCTCCTTGCGCTCCGGCGCCAGCATGCCGGAGAGCGCGGCCTTGATCTCGTCGACCGCCTCGTAAATGATGTTGTAGTAGCGCACGTCGATGCCCGCGCTCTCGATGAGCTTGCGCGCGGTGCTGTCGGCGCGCGTGTTGAAGCCGATGATGACGGCGCGCGCGGCCAGCGCGAGGTTCACGTCCGACTCGGTGATGCCGCCCACGCCGGCGTGCACCACGCCCACCTTCACCTCTTCGGTCGACAGGCGGGTGAGCGCATGCACCAGGGCCTCCTGGGAGCCCTGCACGTCCGCCTTGATCACCAGCGAGAGCACCTTTTGGCCGCCCTCTCCCATCGTCTGGAACAGGTTCTCCAGCTTGGCCGCCTGCTGCTTGGCGAGCTTGACGTCGCGGAACTTGCCCTGGCGGAACAGCGCAATCTCGCGCGCCTTGCGCTCGTCGGCCAGCGTGCTCATCTCCTCGCCCGCGTTCGGCACTTCCGACAGGCCCTGGATTTCCACCGGGATCGACGGCCCGGCGGCGTCGACCGGCCGCCCGTTCTCATCGAGCATCGCCCGGATGCGCCCGTAAACCGCGCCGGTCAGCACCACGTCGCCACGCCGGAGCGTGCCCGACTGCACCAGCACCGTCGCCACCGGACCGCGCCCCTTGTCCAGGCGCGCCTCGATCACCACGCCTTTCGCCGGCGCCTCCACCGGCGCCTTCAGCTCGAGCACTTCGGCCTGCAGCAGCACGTGCTCCAGCAGGCTGTCGACGCCTTCGCCGGTCTTCGCCGACACCGCCACGAACGGCGCGTCGCCGCCAAATTCCTCCGGCACCACCCCGTGCTGCAGCAGTTCCCGCTTGACCTTCTCCGGGTTGGCCTCGTTCTTGTCGATCTTGTTGATCGCCACGACCAGCGGCACTTCGGCGGCCTTCGCGTGGTTGATCGCCTCGATGGTCTGCGGCATCACGCCGTCGTCGGCCGCCACCACCAGGATCACCAGGTCCGTGACTTTCGCGCCGCGCGCGCGCATCGCCGTGAACGCTTCGTGGCCCGGGGTATCCAGGAACGTCACCACGCCGCGCGGCGTCTCCACGTGATAGGCGCCGATGTGCTGCGTAATGCCGCCCGCCTCACCCGCCGCGACCTTCGTGCGGCGGATGTAGTCGAGCAGCGACGTCTTGCCGTGGTCGACGTGTCCCATGACCGTCACCACGGGTGGCCGCGGCTCGCCTGTCGCCTCCTCGGGCGCGCTTTCCACCAGATAGGCCTCGGGATCGTCGAGCTTGGCCGCCTTGGCCTTGTGCCCCATTTCCTCCACCAGGATCATTGCCGTCTCCTGGTCGAGTACCTGGTTGATGGTCGCCATGGTGCCGAGCTTCATCAGCGCCTTGATGACTTCCACCGCCTTCACCGACATGCGGTGCGCGAGCTCGCCCACCGTGATGGTCTCCGGCACCGCGATCTCGCGCGTCACCGGCTCGGCC
This sequence comes from Burkholderiales bacterium, assembly GCA_035718125.1. GTDB lineage: Bacteria > Pseudomonadota > Gammaproteobacteria > Burkholderiales > SG8-39 > JAABQT01. The sequence continues at coordinate 3,364 of DASTHP010000143.1, forward strand.
GGCGCGCTGAAAGCCTGCTGCTCCCCGGTTGGTGCCGGCCGGTGCCGCGCGCCGCCGCGGGCATGCCAGCCTGCCACGCCGCCGCCCAGGTCGCCGCGCGTCTTGATGGTGCGCCGGCGCACCGAATCGTCCCGCATGGTGGTCGTGGGCTTGGCCTTCTTCGCCTTCTTGTCGACCTTGACCTCGCCGGCCTTGGGCGCGTGCAGCGTGCCCTCGACCGCGGCAGCGGGCGCCTGCGCCTGCGCCTTCTCGATCGCCGCTTGCGCTTCGCGTGCGGCGAGCTTCTGCTCCGCCTCGCGCCGCTCGCGCTCCTGCTTCTCCCGCACCTCCGCCGCCTGGCGCTCCGAGAGCTGCTCGTGGCGCCGCGCTTCCTGCTCGCGCGCTTCGAGCTCCTTGGCGTCGATTGCCGGCAGGGGCGCGGCTGGGGCCGGGGCCGGCGCGACGGGCACCGGGGCGACCGGCGCCGGGGCTTCCGGCGCGAGCTCGTCGCGCTTCACGAACACGCGCTTCTTGCGCACTTCCACCTGGATGGTGCGCGCCTTGCCCGAGGTGTCGGACTTCTTGATGATCTCGCTCGACTGCCGGCGCGTCAGCGTGATCTTGTTCTTCGCCTCCGCCGAGCCGTGCGAGCGGCGCAGGTATTCCAGCAGCCGCGCCTTGTCGCCCTCGGTCAGCGAGTCCTCGGCGGCGCGCTTCTCCACCCCGGCTGCGCGCAGCTGCTCGAGCAGCACCGCGGGCGGCACCTTCAGCTCGCTGGCAAACTGGGCAACGCTCGTCAAGGCCACGTGGCTACGCTCCCTTGGGCTGCGTCTGGGCGTCCTGCTCGAACCAGTGCGCGCGCGCCGCCATGATCAGCCCCTTGGCGCGCTCGCCCTCGATGCCGGTCATCTCGGAGAGCTCGTCCACCGCGAGGTCGGCGAGGTCGTCGCGCGTGCGCACGCCGCCTTCGGCGAGCTTCGCGGCCAGCTGCGTGTCCATGCCCTCCAGCTTGAGCAGATTCTGGTCGACCCCTTCCACCTGCTCCTCGCTGGCGATCGCCTGCACCAGCAGCGCATTGCGCGCGCGGCTGCGCAGCTCGTTCACCGTGTTCTCGTCGAAGGCCTCGATCTCGAGCATTTCATTGATCGGCACGTAGGCGATTTCCTCCAGCGTCGAGAAGCCCTCCTGGATGAGGATGTTGGCCACCTCCTCGTCCACGTCCAGCTTCTGCATGAACAGCTCGCGCACGCGCGTCGACTCCTCGGCCTGCTTCTTGGTCGACTCTTCCTCGGTCATCAGGTTGATGGTCCAGCCGGTGAGCTCCGAGGCGAGGCGCACGTTCTGGCCGCTGCGGCCGATGGCAATGGCGAGGTTCTCCTCGTCCACCACCACGTCCATGGAATGCTTTTCCTCGTCCACCAGGATCGAGCTCACCTCGGCGGGCGCGAGCGCGCCGATGACGAACTGCGCCGGGTCGGCCGACCACAGCACGATATCCACGCGCTCCCCGGCGAGCTCCTGCGTCACCGCCTGCACGCGCGAGCCGCGCATGCCGACGCAGGTGCCGATCGGGTCGATGCGCCGGTCGTTGGTGTGCACCGCGATCTTGGCGCGCACGCCCGGGTCGCGCGCCGCCGACTTGATCTCCAGCAGCCCTTCCTCGATCTCCGGCACCTCGAGCTCGAACAGCTTCATGATGAACTGCGGCGCGGTGCGCGACAGGATCAGCTGCGGGCCGCGCGCGCCGCGGTCGATCTTCATCACCCAGGCGCGCACGCGGTCGCCCACGCGCAGGTTTTCCTTCGGGATCATGTACTCGCGCGGCAGCATCGCCTCCAGGCGCCCGGACTCGACGATGGCGCTGCCGCGCTCCATGCGCTTCACCGTGCCGGTCACCAGCTCGTCGCCGCGGGCGAGGAAGTCGTTGACGATCTGCTCGCGCTCGGCGTCACGGATGCGCTGCAGGATCACCTGCTTGGCAGTCTGCGCGCCGATGCGGCCGAAGGGCACGTTCTCGATCGACACCTCGAGGTACTCGTCCATCTGGGCGTCGGGCTTGCGGTCCTGCGCTTCCTCGAGCGAGAGCATCTGCGCGGTGTTCCACTCGGGCGTATCGTCGGGCACCACGTGCCAGCGGCGGAACGCCTGGTAGTCGCCCGTGTTGCGGTCGATGGCGACGCGCACGTCCACATCCTCGGTGAAGCGCTTCTTCGTCGCGGAGGCGAGCGCCATCTCCAGCGCGCCGAACACCACGTCGCGGTTGACGTTCTTCTCGCGCGCCAGCGCATCCACCAACAGCAGTATTTCCCGGCTCATCGTTGCTCCATGCTCACAGGTCTGGAACGAGCCTTGCCCGGTCCATGCCGTCCAGTTGCAGCGCCACCGGCGCGCCGTCCACTTCCACGGTCGCCGTGGTGCCTTCGATTCCGCGCAGCATCCCCACGTAGCGGCGCCTGCCGCCCGCGTCCGCGAGGCGCATGCGCACGTCCACCTTCCGGCCGGCGAAGCGCGCGAAATCCGCGGGCTTGCGCAGCGGCCGGTCCAGCCCCGGCGAGGACACCTCCAGGCGGTCGTAATCGATGCCTTCGACCTCGAGGAGGTGCGACAGGTGCCGGCTCACGGCCGCGCAGTCGTCCACCGTAATGCCGCCGGGCTTGTCCATGAAGATGCGCAGGAAACGCCCGCGGTTGGACACTTGGGCGTCCACCAGCTCATAGCCCATGCCCGCCAGGGTGGGCTCCAGAATACCTTCAAGCGAACTCGACACCGAAGCGGCCACAAACAAAAAATGGGCCGAAGCCCATCCCTGTGAAACGGCTTGAAGTTTAACCTTTTTTTGCCGCGTTCACAATGCTGGCGACGCTTTCCGCGTCCAATTCAACCCAGCGGCCGGGGCGCAAGTCGCGGGGCAGGCTCACCGGCCCATAGCGCACGCGCAGCAGCCGGCTGACCTTTCGGCCTATCGCTTCGAGCAGCCGGCGAACCTCCCGATTCCTGCCCTCTCGCAAAACCACGCGATACCAACGATTGGCGCCTTCGGCCGCGCCAGAGGGCTCCAGCCGGTCGAACCGGGCCATGCCATCCTCGAGCTGCACGCCCGCGAGCAGCCGGCGGCGGTCCTCTACGCTCAGTTCGCCGAGCACGCGCACGGCGTACTCTCGCTCGACCTCGTAGCGCGGGTGCATCAGGCGGTTGGCGAGCTCGCCCGAGTCGGTCAGCAGCAGCAGGCCCGCCGTGTTGATGTCGAGGCGCCCGACCGCGACCCACTTGCCGCCGGGGATGGCAGGCATGCGCGCAAACACCGTAGGCCGGCCCCCGGGGTCGGAACGGGTCACCATCTCGCCTTCGGGCTTGTGATAAAGCAGCACGCGCGGCTGGCGCGCACCGGTCCTGAGCTCGATGCGCCGGCCATCCAGCTCCACCGTGTCGGTGGGACCGGCGCGGTCGCCCAGCGTCGCGGGCGCACCGTTGAGCCTGATGCGTCCCGCGACGATCCAGCCCTCGATCTCGCGCCGCGATCCGAGGCCGGCGGCCGCGAGCAGCTTCTGCAGCCGCTCAGCCTGCGGCGGGTTCGTTGGCGGCTTCGGGGACGACGGCGGCCGGCGTGGCTTCAAGCTGCAGGGTCTTGGCGATCTCCTCGAGCGGCGGCAGCTCCTGCAGCGAACGCAGGCCGAGGTCGTCGAGGAACTTCTTCGTCGTGGCGTAAAGCGCCGGCCGGCCGGGCGTCTCGCGATGGCCGACGACGTCGATCCAGCCGCGGTTCTCCAGCGCCTGGATGATCTGGGTGGACACGACGACGCCGCGGATGTCCTCGATGTCGCCGCGCGTCACCGGTTGGCGATAGGCGATGATGGCGAGCGTCTCCATCACCGCGCGCGAATAGCGCGGCGGCTTCTCCGGCTGCAGCTTTTCCGCGAAGGGCCGGAACTCCGGCCGGGTCTGGAAGCGCCAGCCGCTGGCGAGGCTGACCAGCTCGACGGCGCGCCCGCTCCAGTCCTCGCGCAGCTCGCCGAGCAGGTTCTTCAGGGTGTCGGCGCCCAGCTGGTCGTCGAACAGGCGGCGCAGGTCCGCGAGCGACAGCGGCTCCGCGGCAGCAAGCAGCGCTGCCTCGAGAATGCGCTTGGCCTCAGTGGGGCTCGCCATGGGCCAATTTTACGTAGATCGGGGCGAAGTTTTCGGACTGCGTGATCTCGAGCAGCGATTCGCGCGCCAGCTCCAGCACCGCGAGCAGCGTCACCACCAGCACCGCGACGCCGCGCGCCGGGTCGAACAACTCGCCGAACTCGAGCACGCGGCGCTCCTGCAGGCGGCGCAGCACGCTGCTCATGTGCTCGCGCACCGACAGCTGCTCGCGCGAGACATGGTGGTGCGCCGACAGGCGCGCGCGGTGCAGCAGCGCGCGCCAGGCCTCCGCGAGGTCCTGCGCGTTGACCTCCGGCAGGCGCTCGGCCACGGTGCGCTCCACCCACACCGAGACCGCCAGCACGTCGCGCCCCAGCTGCGGCAGCTCCTCGAGCTTCTGCGCAGCCTGCTTGATGCGTTCGTATTCGAGCAGCCGCCGCACCAGTTCGGCGCGCGGATCCTCCTCCCCCTGCTCGACGGCGGGCGGGCGCGGCAGCAGCAGGCGCGACTTGATCGCCATCAGCATCGCCGCCATGACGAGGTACTCGGCCGCCAGCTCGAGATTCGTGGTGCGCATCGCCTCGACGTACTCCAGGTACTGGCGCGTGAGCGGCGCCATCGGAATGTCGAGGATGTCGAGATTTTCCTTGCGGATCAGGTACAGCAGCAGGTCGAGCGGACCCTCGAACGCCTCGAGGATCACTTCCAGCGCATCGGGCGGGATGTAGAGATCCTGGGGGATCTCGATCACCGGTTCGCCGTAGAGCCGGGCCACGTGCGTCGCGCGCGCGAGCGGAGCCGGATCGGCCATCAGGTGTAGGAAAGGCCCATGGCCTCGCGCACGTCGCGCATGGTCTCCACCGCGAGCTTGCGCGCCTTGTCGCAGCCGTCGGCGATGATGCTCTTCACCAGCGTCGGATCGTCGAGGTAGGTTTGCGCGCGCTCGCGCATCGGCGCGAGCTCCGCCAGCACTGCGTCGATCACCGGCTGCTTGCACTCCAGGCAACCGATGCCCGCGGTGGTGCAGCCCTTCTGCACCCAGGCGCGCCTGGCCTCGTCCGAATAGACCTGGTGCAGCGGCCAGACCGGGCAGTTCTCCGGATTGCCCGGATCCGTGCGCTTCACGCGCGCCGGATCGGTGGGCATGGTGCGGATCTTCTTCGCCACCGATTCGGGCGCTTCGCGCAGGCCGATGGCGTTGCCGTAGGACTTCGACATCTTCTGCCCGTCGAGTCCCGGCAGGCGGGCCGCCTCGGTGAGCAGCGCGTCGGGCTCGACGAGGATCTTGCGGCCGCCGCCCTCCAGCCAGCCGTAGAGACGCTCGCGGTCGCCGCGCGGCAGGTTCTGCTGCTCCTCGAGCAGGGCCTGCGCGCGCTTCAGGGCCTCGGCATCGCCCCCCTCCAGAAACTTGGTGCGCAACTCGTTGAGCAGGCGCGCCTTCTTGCTGCCCATCTTCTTCACCGCCGCCTTGGCCTTCTCTTCGAAACCCGGCTCGCGACCGTAAAGGTGGTTGAAGCGCCGAGCAACCTCGCGCGTCATCTCGACGTGCGGCACCTGGTCTTCGCCCACCGGCACGTAGCGCGCGCGGTAGATCAGGATGTCGGCCGACTGCAGGAGCGGATAGCCCAGAAAGCCGTAGGTCGCCAGGTCCTTGTCCTTCAGCTTTTCCATCTGATCCTTGTAGGTCGGCACGCGTTCCAGCCAGCCCAGCGGCGTCATCATCGACAGCAAGAGGTGCAGCTCGGCGTGCTCCTGCAGTTGCGACTGCACGAACAGGATCGCCTGGCTCGGATCCACGCCCGCGGCCAGCCAGTCGACGACCATCTCGCGGCCGTTCTGCTCCACGTTGCCGGGATTCTCGTAGTCGGTGGTGAGCGCGTGCCAGTCGGCGACGAAGTACAGGCAGAGGTACTCGCTTTGCAGCCGCACCCAGTTCTTGAGCACGCCGTGGTAGTGGCCCAGGTGCAGCGCGCCCGTAGGGCGCATGCCGGAAAGGACGCGGGTCTCGAACATGGCGCTAAATTTGGAAGACCGTACCGAGGAGCCGGTACGAGAAGCTGATCATCGGCGACAGGATCACGCCCAGTGCGCTGGTGAACAGCAGCAGGAGCAGTATCGGGAAGCCCCAGGGCTCGAGCTTGGCGTAGCGCCAGGCAAGGCGGTGGGGCAGCAGGCTCGCCAGGATGCGGCCGCCGTCCAGCGGCAGGATCGGCAGCAGGTTGAGCAGCATCAGGACGACGTTCACCTCGATGCCGGCCCTGGCCATCATCAGTGTCGGCTGGGTGAAGTAATTGGCCGGCAGCACGTCGGCCGCCTTGAACACCGCAGCCCAGGCAAACGCCATCACCAGGTTGGCGCCCGGCCCGGCGGCCGCGACCCACAACATGTGTTGGCGCGGGCGTCGCAGCGCGGAGTAGTTCACCGGCACGGGCTTCGCCCACCCGAACAGCATGCCGGCGCCCCCGGCGAGCTTGGTGAGCACCAGGATCGCGACCGGCACGATGATGGTGCCGACCAGGTCGATGTGGCGCGCGGGATTGAGGCTGATGCGCCCCTGCGCGTACGCAGTCATGTCGCCGAAATGGCGCGCGACATAGCCGTGCGCGGCCTCGTGCAGCGTGATCGCGAGAAGCACCGGCAGCGCGTAGATCGCGACAGTCTGGACGAGCTGGTTGAAGTCCATCGTGAAGCGTCGGAGTTTATCAGAGCGGCGTGGCGAGCCCGAAGATCTCGAGCGGGCCTCTGCCCTTGCGCAGCACGACTGGCGCCGCACCCGTCAAGTCGATCACCGTGCTCGGCTCCGTGCCGCACGGACCGCAGTCCACCACGACGTCCAGTTCGTGCTCCAGCGCCTCGCGAATCGCAGCCGCCTCGGCAAGCGGTGCGTCGGCACCAGGCAGGATCAGCGTCGCGGAGAGCATCGGCTCGCCCAGCTCGGCGAGCAGCGCCTGCGTGACGACGTGCGCCGGCACGCGCACGCCGATGGTCCTGCGCTTCGGATGCTGCAGTCGCCGCGGCACCTCTTTCGTGGCGCGCAGGATGAAGGTGTAGCTGCCTGGCGTGGCGAGGCGCAGCATGCGGAACTGCGCGTTGTCGACGATGGCGTACGCCGCGATCTGCGCAAGGTCGCGGCACATGAGCGTGAGGTGGTGCTTCTCGTCCATGCCGCGCACGCGCCGCAGGCGCTGCTGGGCGGCGGCGTCGCCCAGATGGCAACCGAGCGCGTAGGACGAGTCCGTCGGGTACGCGGCCAGCCCGCCGCCGCGCACGATCTCGGCCGCGCGCCGGATCAGCCTTGGCTGCGGATGCGTCGGGTGGACAGAGAAGAGCTGCGCCAAGCGCTCAGAGGTCCCAGTCGCGCCACACCGGTCGCAGCGCGGGATCGAGCGGCGGCAGGCTGCCGAACTCGGCGCCCTCCTCCGGCCCGTGGAAATCCGAGCCGCGCGAGGCCGCGAACTGGTGCTGCGCGGCGAGCGCGCCGAACA
>DASTHP010000144.1:0-14804 GCA_035718125.1 Burkholderiales bacterium
CGAGGTCAGCCAGCTCGACGGCCTGGGCCGGCGCATGCCCTGGACCTTCGCCGCCTTTGCCGTGGGCGCGCTGTCGATGATCGGGCTGCCGCCGGCGGCGGGCTTCGTCAGCAAGTGGTACATGGTCTCGGGCGCGCTCGCGGCGCAGCACTGGCTCGCGCTCGCCGTGATCACGGCGAGCACGCTGCTCAATGCGGGCTACTTCCTGCCGATCGTGTACCGCGCGTTCTTCGGCGCGCCGGCCGCGGGCGGCGGGCACGGCGAGGCGCCCTGGACCATGGTGGCCGCGCTCGTCGCCACCGCGGCGCTCACGGTGGCGATGTTCTTCTGGGCGGACCTGCCGCTCGCGCTGGCGCGGAGCCTCGCATGAGCGACCACTGGCTGACGCGGCCGCGCACCCTCCGGCGCCTGTGGGCGGCGTTCATCGCCGTCCTCGCGCTCACCGTGCTCGCCGGCCTCGCCGTCGACACGCATCCGCATTTCGGCGTGGAGCGGTTGTTCGCTTTCAACGCCGTTTACGGCTTTCTCGCTTGCGCGGCGCTGATCCTCGTCGCCAAGGCGCTGGGGCTCCTGCTCAAGCGGCGCGACACCTACTACGATGATTGATCACCCGGGGCTTTGGCTGATGTTCGCCGCCGTGCTCCTCGCGCCGGCGCGCGGCCGGCTGCGCGCCGCGCTCGCGCTCGCCGCGCCGCTCGCGGCGCTCGTGCTCGCCTGGCGGCTGGAAGAAGGCGTGCACTGGCGGATGCAGTTCCTCGGCATGGAGATCGCGCCTTTCGCGGTCGACCCGCTCTCGCGGTTGTTCGCCCTCATCTTCGCGCTGATGGCCTTTGCGGGCGCGCTCTTCGCCCTCAACCAGGCGCGGCGGCTCGAGCTGTCCGCGGCTTTCCTCTACGCCGGCGCGGCGATCGGCGTGGCGCTCGCCGGGGACCTGGTGACGGTGTTCGTGTTCTGGGAGGTGATGGCCATCGGCTCGACCCTCATCCTGTGGAGCGCGGCCACGCCCGCCGCCTATCGCGCGAGCATGCGCTACCTGATGGTGCACCTGTTCGGCGGCATGCTGCTGTTTGCCGGCGTCGCCGCCCAGGTGCTCGAGACGGGCAGCACCGCATTCCAGGCGATGGCGCTCGAGGGCCCGGCGCAGGCGCTGATCCTCGCCGCGTTCCTGGTGAATGCGGCTGCCTGGCCGCTCTCGGCCTGGCTGCCCGACGCCTATCCGGAAGCGTCGTGGAGCGGCATGGTGTTCTTGTCCGCGTTCACCACGAAGACTGCGGTCTACGTCCTCCTGCGCGGATTCCCCGGCACCGAGCTGCTCATCTATGCCGGGCTCGTCATGGTGTTCTACGGAATCATCTATGCGCTGCTGGAGAACGACATGCGGCGCATCCTCGCCTACAGCATCGTCAACCAGGTGGGCTTCATGGTCACCGGCATCGGCATTGGCACCGAGATGGCCCTGAACGGCGCGGCTGCGCACGCCTTCACGCACATCCTGTACAAGGCGCTGCTGCTCATGTCGGCTGGCTCCGTACTGCTGATGACCGGCAGGCGCAAGTGCACGGACCTCGGCGGCCTGTTCCGCACCATGCCGCTCACCGCCGCCTGCGGCATCGTTGGCGCGCTCGCCATCTCTTCGTTCCCGCTCACCTCCGGCTTCGTCAGCAAGTCGATGATCACGCAGGCGGCGGGCGACGGGCATCTGTTCACGGTGTGGCTGCTGCTCGCGGCCGCCTCCGCGGGCGTGTTCCTGCACGCCGGCATCAAGTTCCCGTGGTTCGTGTTCTTCCAGAAGGATTCGGGACTGCGCCCCGCCGAGCCGCCGTGGAACATGCGCGCGGCCATGCTGCTCGTCGCGGCGTTGTGCGTGGGCCTGGGCCTCTTCTACGAGCCGCTCTACCGTCTGCTGCCCTACGCCGTGGACTACGTGCCCTATACCGGCTACCACGTGGTGGCGCAGTTGCAGCTGCTGCTGTTCTCCGGGCTGGCGTTCTTCGTCATGCTCGGCTGGCTGCGCCGCACGCTGACCATCACGCTGGATGCCGACTGGCTGTACCGGGCGCTGTTCCCCGCCGCGGTCGGGCGCGTCGGCGACAGGCTGGGCCGGACAATGGCCGCCGTGGAAGCGGCGGTGCGGCGGCAATGGGCGCACGCCGCCGCGCTGACGCAGCGGCTGCACGGGCCGCAAGGCGTCCTCGCGCGCACCTGGCCCGCGCGCGCCATGGGCCTGGGCGTACTGGGAATGATGCTCGCGCTGCTGCTTTCGTATTACCTGGTCTGAGCCTGTAAAATCCGCGCCCTATGCCACTGCCGATCACCGAGGTCGAGCGCGAGCTCGTCCACACCCGCCGCGTGCGTTACGAGGGCTACAGGCGCGCCGACGGCCTCTGGGACATCGAGGCGCACATCACCGACGTGAAGAGCCACGACTGCACCTTGCGTACCGGCGTGCGCCGTGCCGGACTGCCAATCCACGACATGGTCGTGCGCGTCACCATCGACCGCAAGTTCAACGTCGTGGATGCCCTGGCGGTCGCGGATGCCGTTCCCTATCCCGGCGGCTGCGAAAACATCGCGCCGGCCTACAGGAAGCTCGTCGGGCTGAACCTCGTCAGGAAGTTCCGCGACGCGGTGAAGGAGCGCCTGGGCGGCGTGCAGGGCTGTACCCACGTCACCGAGATGCTGGCAGGCCTGCCGACCGCGGCGATCCAGAGCCTCGCCGGCGAGCTGCGCGAGGAGCGCCCGCCGGGAAGGAAGCCGTTCCAGCTGGATCATTGCCACGCGATGGACACGACGGGCGAAACCGTCCGCAAGTGGTACCCGGAGTGGTACCGCAAGGAAGAGACCGCATGAAAATCCACGAATACCAGGGCAAGGCGCTGTTCCGCAACTATGGCGTCGCCACGCCGCGCGGCTTTCCGAGCTTCACGGTCGACGAGGCCGTGGATGCAGCGAAGAAGCTGGGCGGCAAGGTCTGGGTGGTGAAGGCGCAGATCCACGCCGGCGGCCGCGGCAAGGGCGGCGGGGTGAAGGTGGCGAAGTCGCTCGATGAGGTGCGCGCGCACGCCAGGCGCATCCTCGGCATGCGCCTCGTCACGCACCAGACCGGGCCGCAGGGGCAGAAGGTGCGGCGGCTGCTCGTCGAGGAGGGCGCCGACATCCGCAAGGAACTCTACGTGGGCCTGGTGGTGGACCGCGGCACGCAGCGCGTGGCGCTGATGGCCTCCTCCGAGGGCGGCATGGACATCGAGGAGGTGGCGGCGAAGACCCCGGAGAAGATCCACAAGGTATTCGTCGATCCGGCCGCGGGCCTCTCCGACAGCGAGGCGCGCAATGTGGCGCGCCGCATCGGCATCCCCGAAGCGGCGCTCGGCCAGGCGGGCGAACTGATGCAAGCCCTGTACCGGTGCTTCTGGGAGATCGACGCCTCGCTCGTGGAGGTGAACCCCCTGATCCTCGCCGGCGACGGGCGCGTGGTGGCGCTGGATTCCAAGATCAACTTCGACGACAACGCGCTGTTCCGCCACGAGGACATCGTCGCGCTGCGCGACCTCGACGAGGAGGACCCGCTCGAGATCGAGGCCTCCAAGTACGGCCTGTCCTACATCTCCCTCGACGGCAACATCGGCTGCATGGTGAACGGCGCGGGGCTCGCCATGGCGACCATGGACACCATCAAGCTCTACGGCGGCTCGCCGGCCAACTTCCTCGACGTGGGCGGCGGCGCGACCGCGGACAAGGTGACCGCGGCCTTCAAGATCATGCTGTCGAATCCGAAGGTGAAGGCGATCCTGGTCAACATCTTCGGCGGCATCATGAAGTGCGACACCATCGCCACGGGCGTCGTGGCGGCGGCGCGCGAGGTGAAGCTCTCGGTGCCGCTGGTGGTGCGCATGAAAGGCACCAACGAGGACCTCGGCAAGCAGATCCTCAAGGATTCCGGGCTGCCCATCATCTCGGCGGACAACATGGCGCAGGCGGGTCAGCGGATCGTCGCCGCCATCAAGGCGAAGAACGCGAAGGCGAAGTCCAAGCCGAAGCCCAAGCCCAAGCCCAAGCCGAAGGCCAAGACCAGGCCGAAGGCCGCGCGGAAGAAAGCGGCAAAGAGGAAGAAGAAATGAGCATCCTCATCAACAGGAATTCGCGGGTGATGACGCAGGGCATCACCGGCAACACCGGCCAGTTCCACACGCGCACCAGCCGCGATTACGCCAATGGCCGCGCCTGCTACGTTGCCGGTGTAAACCCGAAGAAAGCCGGCGAGAATTTCGAGGGCATCCCGATCTTCGGCTCCGTGCGCGACGCGAAGGAACAGACCGGCGCCAACGTCTCGGTGATCTATGTGCCGCCGCCCTTCGCGGCCGCGGCGATCTGGGAGGCGGTGGAGGCGGACCTCGAGCTCGCCATCTGCATCACCGAGGGCATCCCGGTGCGCGACATGATCGAGGTGCGCGACCGCATGCAAAAGCAGAAACGCAGGACGCTGCTGCTCGGGCCCAACTGCCCGGGCGTGATCACGCCGGAGGAGCTCAAGATCGGCATCATGCCGGGCCACATCCACAAGAAGGGGCGCGTCGGGGTGGTGTCGCGCTCCGGGACCCTGACCTACGAGGCGGTGGCGCAGCTCACCGAGCTCGGCATCGGGCAGTCCACGGCGGTGGGCATCGGCGGCGACCCGGTGAACGGACTCAAGCACGTGGACGTGCTCAGGCTCTTCAACGACGACCCCGACACCGACGCCGTGATCATGATCGGCGAGATCGGCGGATCGGACGAGGAAACGGCCGCCGAGTGGGTGAAGCTGCACATGAAAAAGCCGGTGGTCGGCTTCATCGCCGGCGTCACCGCGCCCCCGGGCAAGCGCATGGGGCATGCCGGCGCCATCATCTCCGGCGGCAAGGGCACGGCGCAGGAGAAGCTCGCGGTGATGGAAGCCTGCGGCATCAAGGTCACGCGCAATCCGGCGGAGATGGGCAAGCTGCTCAAGTCGGCGCTGCGCTAAACTCCCGCCCATGTTCGGCCAGTGGTTCGACACGAAGGAGGTGGACGAGGTCGCCGACGCGATCGTCGCCGACCTCGTCAAGCGGCTGCCGCCGTCTCCCGGCCCGCACACGCGCAAGACCGCGGACCGGCTGCGCAAGACGCACGATGTCGTCTTCGCGCGCATCGAGCAGTTCGTGCGCACGCGCAAGCTCAACATCTACAAGAAGGCGCGTCTGGGCAACCGCGTGCGCTGGGCGCTGCGCGAGGCCGGCTATGCGCCGGAGTTCACCGACGCCCTGAGCTACGAGCTGGTCACGGTGGCGACGCTCGCCTCGCGCGCCGCCGCGAAAGCAGCCAAGCCGCCCGCCTGAGCGGCGTAAAATTGCGCCCATCGTCCTACGACCTTCGGATAGGCGCTTGATGTTCCATCGGCTCGCGGTCCTCTGTGCGCTGCTTGCCGGCGCCCTGCCGGCGCACGCCTCCATGTTCCAGGGAGAGGCGCTGGACACGGCCGCCGACATCCTCGCCTGGGTGATCCTGATCGTCATGCCGATCGCGGCGATCGTCATATTCTGGCTGGTCCACATCCTCCCCGAGCAGATCGCGGAGAAGCGCCACCACCCGCAGCAGGAGGCGATCAAGACGCTGTGCCTGCTGTCCCTCGTCTTCGGCGGCCTGCTCTGGCCGATCGCCTGGATGTGGGCCTACACGCGGCCGGTGATGTACCGCATGGCCTACGGCACGGAAAAGCACGAGAGCTACTTCGAGGAGATGGGCGAGAAGGCGCGCACCGGCACGTCGACAGCGGAGGAGATCCGGCGCCTGCGCGAAGAGCTGGAGGTGATGCAGTCGCGCGGCGCGCTGCCCGCGGCGCTGCAGGGCCTGCTCGCGGAGCTCAAGTCCCTGCAGGATCTGGCGCAAGCGCGCGGCGCGCCGCCGGCCGTCGCTGCGCAGCCGGCGCCCCCGGCGGAGAGCCGCTAGATGGAAGCGCTCCTCCTTGGCATCTACGGGTTCTTCGTCTGGCTGATCTTCATCAAATTCAAGTGGCTGCCGTGGAACACCAAGACGCAGGTCACCGTCGCGGTGATCCCGATCGTCGGCCTGACCGCGTTGATCCTTGCCCTCAACGTCGTGGCGCCCTCGTCGGCCGACGTGCGGGTGTACCGCTACACGGTGCCCATTGTGTCGCAGGTGCGCGGCCGCGTGATCGAGGTGCCGATCGAGGAAGGCAACGTGCCGGTGAAGAAGGGCGACGTGCTGTTCCGCATCGATCCGACGCCCTACCAGCTGCAGGTCAACACGCTCAAGGCGCAGCTCGAGAACGCCGGCGCGCAGGAGCGCGAGCTGCAGGAATCGCAGAAGGGCGCCGAGGCGAAGATCGCCGAGGCGAAGAGCGCGATCGCGCAGTCGCAGGCGCGGACCGGCGAAGTGACGGCGCGCCTCGACCTGGCACGCATGCGCGTCGAGCAGTTTCGCGAGCTGGCCAAGACCGGCGCCGGCACGAAGTTCGACCTGGAGCAGGCGGAGTCCACGCTGCTCGAGCTCGCCGGCCAGCTGGCCGCGGCGCGCAGCGCCGAGTCGCAAGCGCGCGCCGCCGAGCGACAGGCGATCGCCGGACGCGCGCAGGTACAGGAGAAGCTCGGCGCCAAGGTGAACGGCGAGTTCGCGCAGGTCGCGCAGATCCGCGCCCAGCTCGAGAACGCCCAGTGGGAACTCGACCAGACGACGACGCGCTCTCCCTGTGACTGCTACGTGGTCAACCTGCAGCTGCGGGCGGGCGGGTTCGTCGCCGGCCTGCCGTTCAATCCCGTGATGACGCTGGTGGAGACCACAGGTTCGGTGGTCGCGCTCTACAGCCAGAACGAGCTGCACCAGGTGGCGCCGGGCAACGAGGCCGAGTTCACGCTGAACACCATTCCGGGCCGCGTCATCAAGGCCAAGGTCGATTCCGTGATCTGGGCCTCGGGCGCCGGGCAGCTGCCGGCGAGCGGCACGCTGCCGATGACCGGCGTGCTCACGGCACCGCCGCAGCGCTTTGCGGTCAAGTTCGATATCGCGGCGAAGGACCAGGCCCTGTTCATGGCCCCGGGCGCGGCGGGCCACGCGGCGATCTACACCGACAGCGCGCACGCCATCCATATCCTGCGCAAGGTGATCGTGCGGGTGGGCGCGCTGCTCAACTACCTCGTCCTCAAGCTGCACTGACATGCGCGCGCGCGGGCTGCTCGTGGCGTTGCTGCTCAGCGGTTGCGCGCTGCAGTCGCCGCCGGAGCGCGAAGAGCTGCGCAAGCAGGCGCTGCCCGATTACCCGATTCCCGCGCAGTACACCGGTGGCGCGCCGGTGGACGGCGATGTCGCGGGCGCCTGGCTCGCCAGTTTCCGCGACACGGCGCTCGTGGAGATGGTGAACGAGGCCTTGATCGCGAATCCCGACCTGCGTGTCGCCGCGGCGCGCGTCGAGCAGGCCTCCGCAGCGGCCCGGCTCGCGGGCGCGACGCTGTGGCCGCAGGTCAACGCCATGGCGCGCGGCGGCGGCAAGCTCTCGGGAGACTCCTCGGGCCTGGAAGGCGCGGGAATCTTCGCCAATTGGGAGCTCGACCTCTGGGGCCGCGTGCGCTACGGGCAGGAGTCGGCCAAGCAGGTGTTCGCGTCCGCGACGCTCGACACGGATTACGCGCGCCAGTCGATGGCGGCGCTGGTGGCGAAGGGCTGGTTTCTCGCGCTGGAGGCGCGCGCGCAGAAGGCGATCGCGCTCGAGATGCAGCAATCCTCGGAGCGCCTGGCCGCGCTCGCGCGCGATCGCTTGCGCGTGGGCCGCGGCGACGAGCTGGAAGTGCGCCAGGCGGATGCGCAGTCGGCGACCTTCCGCGACGTCGCCCTGCAGCTCGATCTCGCCGAGCAGAGCGCGCTGCGCTCGATCGAGGCGCTGCTGGGCCGTTACCCGGGGGCCACCGTCGCGCTGGCGCCCGACCTGCCGGTGATGCCGGGGCCGGTGCCGGTGGGGCTGCCCTCGCAGCTGCTCGAGCGGCGTCCCGACGTAATCGCCGCCGAGCGCCGCGTGGCGGCGGCCTTCAACCGCGTCGGGGAGGCGCGCACCGCCAAGCTGCCGCGCATCTCGCTTACCGCCGCCGTATCCAGCATCTCGAGCGAGCTCTTCGTGCTGCAGGACCGCGACAACCCGGTGGTGAGCGCCGGCGCCGCGATCACGCAGCCGCTGTTCCTCGGCGGTGCGCTGCAGGCGCAGGAGGAAATACGCGACGCCGAGCTCAAGGCGGCGATCGCCGACTACGGCCGTGTCGGCGCCAGGGCCTTCGGCGAGGTCGAGAGCGCGCTTTCGGCGGGCTTCAATCTTGAGGAGCGCCTGATTGCACTCAATCGCGCGGTCGCCGACAACGTGCGCGCGCTCGAGCTCGCCGAGACCCGCTACCGCGTCGGCTCCGGTGACCTGCGCGCGGTCCAGCAGCAGCAACTCGCGCTGTTCGCCGCGCGCTCCACACTGCTGCGCGCGCGCGCCGAGCGGCTCGTGCAGCGCGTGAACCTGCACCTCGCCCTGGGCGGCGGCTTCGAATAGTGCTCGGCTGGCTGTTCGGCAGGAAGTCCAGGCCTGTAGCCGCTGCCGACGCGATCGCCGCCAGCCGCGCGGCGCTCGAGCAGGCGTACGCGCACCACACGGCCGGGCGCCTGGACGAGGCCGACGCCGGCTACCGCGCAATACTCGCCGCCGATCCCCGGCACTTCGACGCCCTGCACCTGCGCGGCGTGCTGGCACTGCAGGCGGGCCGGCCCGCCGATGCGGCTGCGACGATCGAAGCCGCGCTACGCGTCGATGCCGCAAGCGCCCAGGCGCACAACAGCCTGGGCGAGGCCTACCGCAGGCTCGGCCGGCTCGAGGATGCCGCCGCGCGCTTCCGCGAGGCGGCGGCGCTGGCGCCGGACTACGCTGACGCGATCTTCAACCTGGCGCTCGTGTTGCGCCGCCTCGGCAAGCTGGAGGAAGCGGTCGAGACGTTCCGGCGCGCGCTGGCGGCCAGGCCGGCGATGGCCGCGGCGCAGATGCGCCTCGGCGAAACCCTGAACATGCTCGGCCGCACGGCGGAGGCGGTCGCGGCGCACGAGGCCGCGATCGCGCTCAAGCCGGACTACGCGGAGGCGCACAACGCGCTCGGCCTCGCGCTGCGCGACGCCGGGCGCCTGGACGACGCGCTGGCCGCCTGCCAGCGCGCCGTGGCGCACGACCCGAACCTGATGCTCGCCCGCTTCAACGTAGGGAACCTCTTGCGCGAGAAGGGCTTCCTCGAAGAGGCCGCCGCCGCGTATCGCGCCGCGATTGCCATCGAGCCCTCGGGGCTCGCCGAAGCGCACAACAATCTCGGCAACGTGTTGAAGGAACTGGGCCGCACCGAGGAGGCGCTGGCCTGCTACCAGCAGGCGCTCGCGTTGAAGCCCGATTTCGCCGAGACGGTGTTCAACGCCGCGCAGCTGCTGCGCGAGCGCGGCCGGCTGGCGGAGGCGGCCGAGGCGTTCCGCAATCTCCTCGCGGTGCGCCCGGACATGGCCGATGCGCATTACGAGCTCGGCAATGCCCTCAAGGGAATGGGCGATGCGGCAGGGGCGCTCGCGAGCTACACGCGCGCGCTCGAGGCCAACCCGGACTATGCGGAGGCGCGCTGGGCGGCCGCGATGTCGCAGGTGCCGATGCTCGCCGAGGATGACGCCGAAGCGGCGCGCGGCCGTGCGCGCTTCGACGAGGAGCTGGCCGGCCTGGAGCGCTGGAGCGAGCAGCACGGCGCCGAGGCGCTGGCGCGCGCGGTGGGCGTGCAGCAGCCCTTCTATCTCGCCTACCAGGAGGAAGACCACCGCAGCCGCATGGCGCGCTACGGGCGCCTGTGCACGCGGTTGATGGGCGTCTGGCAGGAAGCCGCGGGCTTTGCCCGCGCCGCGCGCGTCACCCGCGCGGAGACGCGCATCGGCATCGTCTCCAACCACATTCACGACCATTCGGTGTGGAACGCCATCGTCAAGGGCTGGGTGCAGGGCCTGGACCGTAACCGCTACGACCTGCGCCTGTTCCACCTCGGCAGGACCAACGACGTCGAGACCGCGTTCGCCAAGACGCTCGCCACGCACTATGCCTACGGCAAGAGCGACATCCTCGAATGGGTGCCGCAGATCCTCGAGCACCAGCTCGACGTGCTGATCTACCCCGAGGTCGGCATGGATCCGCTCACCGCCAAGCTGGCGAGCCTGCGGCTGGCGCCGGTGCAGGCGGCGACCTGGGGGCATCCGCACACCACCGGCCTGCCGACGATCGACTACTTCCTCTCGGCGCAGGCGCTGGAGCCCGCCGATGCCGAGGCGCACTACACGGAGCGCCTGGTGCGCCTGCCCGGGTTGGGCTGCAATTACGCGCCGCTGACGGCGGCTCCCGGGCAGGTCGACGTGGCGGGGCTCGGCATCCGCGAGGGCGTGCCCCTGCTGCTGTGTCCCGGCACGCCGTTCAAGTACACGCCGCGGCACGACGCCGTGCTGATCGCGATTGCGCGCCGCCTGGGCGAATGCCAGTTTGCGTTCTTCGCGCCGGGGCACGCGCCGGAGCTGACGCAGCGGCTGCGAGCGCGCCTGGCGCGCAGCTTCGCTGCCGCGGGCCTCGATTTCGATGCGCTGGTCGCATTCGTTCCATGGCAGAGCCGCGCCGCGTTCTATGGCCTGCTGTCGCAGGCCGACGTCTACCTGGACACGATGGGCTTCTCGGGCTTCAACACCGCGATGCAGGCGATCGAGTGCGGCCTGCCGATCGCGGCCTACGAAGGCCGGTTCCTGCGCGGGCGCCTGGCGAGCGGCGTATTGCGGCGCATGGGCCTGGACGAGCTGGTGGCGGTCGACGACGCGGGCTACGTGGACATTGCAGCGCGCCTTGCGACCGACGCGGCGTGGTGGGGCGAGATGCGCAAACGCATCGAGGCCGCGCGCGGCGCGCTCTACGGCGACGCCGCGCCGGTGCGTGCGCTGGAGAAGTTCTTCGACGAAGCGCTCAAGCGCTAGGTTCTTCGGCGCTCGCCGCGGGCGCGAGGTCGGGCTCGCCGCAGTACTGCAGGATCTCCGCGCGCACGCGGTCGCGCAGGCGGACGGCGGCCGCCCAGTCGGTGCCCTCGGGCGCGATCGGCGCGCAGACCGTCACCGCGACTGGCGCGCGGCGCGCGTACCACGTGCCGTCGCGCAGCACCGAGCGCAGGCCGCGCAGCGCCACCGGCACCACCGGCACGCCCGCCTGGCCCGCAACCTGGAACGCGCCGGCGCGAAACGCCATCAACCCGGTGTTGCGCGTGAGGGTGCCTTCCGGAAACACCACCAGCGAGGCGCCGCCGCGCGCCGCCTCGACCAGCACGTCGGCATGCTCGGCGCTCTTGAGCACGTCGAAGCGCTCGACGAAGATCGTGGCGAAGCCCCTGAGCAGCACGCGCATCAGCGGGTTCGCCTCGAACTCGCGCTTGGCGACGAACGAGTACACGCGCGGCGCGAGCAGCGCCACCAGCACCAGCGCGTCGAGGTAGCTGGTGTGGTTGACGGCGAGCACCACCGGGCCGGCCGGGATGCGATCCGCGCCGCGCAGCACCAGCGGGATTCCCGCCGCACGCAGGAACAGGCGGCACACCGCGCCGCCGATGCGCCAGGTGGTCGCCGGCCTGCCCAAGGCCGCCGCGAGCAGCGCGAACGGGAACAGCAGGGCGAAGGCGAGATACACGCGCAGCGCATAGAGCGCGCCCCGCACCGTGCGCCAGCCGCGCCGCAGCTGCGGCGCGGCACCGGCGAGCACCAGGCGCGCGAACTGCAGCCATACCGCTTGCGGCTTGACGGACGTCGGGCCGCGCTCGTAGAACTCGCGCGCCGCCGTGCGGCGGATCTTGCCGCTCGAGGTCTTCGGCACGGTCGCCGGCGGCGCGAGCACGATGTCATCGGCCGGCGCGCCGGTCAGGCCGACCGCCAGCTCGTTGATCATGCGCTTGAGGTCGGGGTGGCGCGAGGCGTCGGCATCACGCATCTCGGCGAGCACCACCATGCGCTCGGTGCCCGCGGCAGCGTCGCGGCTGCCGAACACCGCGACGCAGCCGCGGCGCACGCCGGCAAGGTCGCCGACCGCCTGCTCCAGCTCGTAGGGGCTGATGTTGCGCCCACCGCGGATGATGATGTCCTTCTCGCGGCCCGTGATGTAGACCATGCCTTCCTTGAGGTAGGCGCGGTCGCCGGTGTGCAGCCATTCGCCGTCGAACAGCTTGCGGGTCGCCTCGGGGCTGCGGTAGTAGCCGGAGGTCGCCGAGGGGCCACGGAACTGGAGGAGGCCTTCCTGGCCATCGGGCAGCTCGAGGCCTGCGGCATCCACGACGCGCAGGTCGTGGCCCTCGATCACATGGCCGCAACCGACGACCCTGAGCGGTGTCGGATCGTCGGGCCGTGCCAGCACTGCCTCGCCGGTTTGCGAAAACCGCGCGCGGTCCAGCGCGTCCATGCGCCAGGGCTCACCCGGCGTCGTGAACGCCACCCCCACCGTGCATTCGGCAAGACCGTAGACGGGCGCGAGCACGTTCTTGCGCAGCCCCCATTGCGCGAACCGCTGCTCGAAGGCCGTGATGGTGTCGGGGCTCACCGGCTCGGCGCCGTTGAAGGCGAAGCGCCAGGACGAGAGGTCGATGCCCTCCATCTCCTCGTCCGGAATGCGGCGCAGGCACAACTCGTAGGAAAAATTCGGGCCGCCCGAAATGGTGCCGCGGTGGCGGTGGATGGCGCGCATCCAGCTGCCGGGGCGCGAGAGGAACGCCAGCGGCGACATCAGCACCACCGGGAAGCCGAGGAACATGGTGGCAAAGCAGCCGCCGATCAGTCCCATGTCGTGGTACAGCGGCAGCCAGCTCACGAACACGTCGCCCGGGCCCGCGCTCACCGCCTTGCCCATCGCCTGCACGTTGACCAGCAGGTTGGCGTGCGACAGGACCACGCCCTTGGGATTGCCGGTGCTGCCCGAGGTGTACTGCAGGAAGCCGATGTCGCCGGACTTGCCGCGCACCGGCGCAAAGCCGGCGCCGCTGCCTTCCAGGTCCGACGGCATGAGCACCGCGCGCAGGCTCTCGACCTGCGCGCGCAGCAGGTAGGCGAGCGCCTTCGCCTCGGGGATGGTGATCATGATCGTCGCGCCGGCGCTCTTCAGGATGCCGACGTGGCGCGTCATGTGGTCTTCGATGGTGGTCAGGCGCGCCGGCGGATACAGCGGCACCGGCACGCCGCCCGCGAGCAGCACGCCATAGAAGGAGAACAGGTACTCCTTGCAGGTCGGCAGCATGATCGCAACCATCTGCCCGGGCTGCAGGCCCGCCTGCGACAGGCGCGCCGCATAGCCGAGCGCGCCGTCGTAGAGCTGGCGATAGGTGATCGGGGTTTCCTGGCCTTCTTCGTACAAGTGCACCGTCAGCCGGTCGGGCTGGCGCTCGACGTGGTACTCGAGCGCCTCGGTGAGCGTCTGCGCCTTCAGCGGCGGGCGCACGTCGGTGGAGTGCGAGAGGCTGGCGACGCTGGTGTCCGCGGCGCGCGGCGCGTGGCCGGCGCTGGACAGGAGGAACCGCAGCAGGTCGCGCGGCGTTTCGCTGGTGGCGAGCGCCTGCTCGGGGAGGCTCGCGCCGAACTCGCGCTCCAGGCGCAGCACCAGCTCGACGCGCGCCAGGCTGTCCAGGCCCAGCTCCTTCTCCAGCGAGCTGTCGAGCGAGACGTCGGGCTGGATGCTGGGTCGCGCTTCGCGCGCCACCGCCTGTACTACGCTGAGCAGCTTGTTCGCGTCGATCGCGCCGGCGGCCTGAGTCATGGCGAGGCGAGTGTACACGCGCGGGCCTTGTTCAGAGCTTCCCTAGGTCCCACTCGCGCCGCAGCAATCCGTGCGCGAAACACGGGCGGCGCAGCCTGCGTCCGCACGCAGGAGTTGACCGCAGTCAAGAAACCGGGCCACCCGCCTGCCGGATAATGCTGCGCATCGTGAGGAAGCCCCGCGGTACTACCAAGGGACGCAGCGTCGACGCCCAGGCGCTGGAGCAGGTGCGCAAGCTGCTTGGCGGCGAACCCCGGCGGCGCGACCTGCTCATCGAGCACCTGCACAAGCTCCAGGATCGCTACGGCCAGCTTTCCGCGGTGCACCTGGCGGCGCTCGCGCAGGAGATGAAGCTCTCGCAGGCCGAGGTCTACGAAGTGGCGAGCTTCTATCATCACTTCGACATCGTGAAGGAGGGCGAGCCCGCACTTGCCGCGCTCACGGTGCGCGTGTGCGACTCCATCGCCTGCGAGGTGGCGGGCGCGCAGGAGCTGCTGCAGAAGCTCCCCGGCATTCTCGGCAATTCGGTGCGCGTCGTGGCGGCGCCCTGCGTGGGCCGCTGTGAGTCCGCGCCCTGCGTGGTGGTGGGCCAGAACCCCATCGGCGGGGCTACGGTGGACAAGGTGCGCGACGCGGCCGCGCGCAAGGCCGTGCAGTGCCCGCAACCGGCGCACCTGGACTATGCCGCGTACCGCAAGAGCGGCGGCTACCGGCTCCTCGCCGAGTGCCTCGCCGGCAGGCGCACGCGCGACGAGATCACGAAAATCATGGAGGACTCGGGATTGCGCGGTCTGGGCGGCGCCGGGTTTCCTGCCGGGCGCAAGTGGCGCATCGTCGCGGCCGAGCCCGCGCCGCGCCTGATGGCGGTAAACATCGACGAAGGCGAGCCCGGCACCTTCAAGGACCGCTGGTACCTCGAGCGCGACCCGCATCGCTTCCTCGAAGGCATGCTGCTCGCCGCCTGGTGCGCGGGCGT
>DASTHP010000145.1:0-3571 GCA_035718125.1 Burkholderiales bacterium
TGAAGAGCGCCGCGATCGTGCTCGGCGCGGTGGCCGACGGCAAGGTGTCGCTCATCGCCGGCGTCACCGCCGACCTCACGGCCAAGGTGAAGGCGGGCGACCTGGTCAATTTCGTCGCGCAGCAGGTGGGCGGCAAAGGCGGTGGGCGTCCCGACATGGCGCAGGCGGGCGGCACCGAGCCGGCGAAGCTCGCCGCGGCCCTGCAGTCGGTGCAGGCC
Source organism: Burkholderiales bacterium (assembly GCA_035718125.1). Taxonomy (GTDB): domain Bacteria; phylum Pseudomonadota; class Gammaproteobacteria; order Burkholderiales; family SG8-39; genus JAABQT01. Next base: position 219 of record DASTHP010000145.1, read on the forward strand.
TGGGTTGAGCAGCGCGTTTAGATTCTGCCCCGCCTGCGGCCAGCCGCTCGCGGCGCGCGCCGAGAGGGCTACGGGGGGCGCAAGCAGCGCCGCAGCGCCCCCTGTGCCTAGAAGCGACGGGCGCGCCGCTTGCGCTTGCGGCTTCATCCACTGGGATAACCCGGTCCCCGTCGTGGCGGCGATCGTCGAGCACGAGGGCGCCGTGATCCTTGCGCGCAACAAGGAGTGGCCCGAAAAGATGTACGGCCTGGTGACCGGCTTCCTCGAGAAAGACGAGGCGCCGGAGGACGGCGTGAAGCGCGAGGTGAAGGAGGAACTGGATCTCGATGCGACCGCCGCGCACCTGGTTGGCCTGTATCCCTTCGGCCGCCGCAACGAGCTGATCATCGCCTACCATGTCCCGGCCGAGGGCACGGTGCGGCTCAACGAGGAGCTGGTGGACTACCGGCGCATCGTGCCGGAGAAGCTGCGGCCCTGGGATTTCGGCACCGGCCTCGCGGTGCGCGACTGGCTGGCGCGGCGCGCGTCGGCCGCTACCTGATTCCGAAGTCGGCGACGAAGCGGTCGAACGCCGGCGCCCAGATGTGCACGCCGCCGGTCGAGGGGAAGACGCCGTGGCCATCCCTGCCGTAAGGCGGCTGCATCACCAGCCTCCCGGTGCCGCCCGCGCGCGTGAAAGCCTCGTACCACGACTGCACGTGACGCGGCGCGAAGAACTGGTCGTTCTCGACGTAGTGCCAGAGCACCGGCACGCGCACGCTGGCGCCCCATGCCGCAAAGGCCTGGCCCAGGCGCTCGGGCCTGCAAGGGTCGCCTGGCGTCGTCGCCGGCCTGCCGCCGTTGCCGCCAGAGAAGTTGATCACCGCTACCAGGCCGCGCGGCTGCCGGCTGGCCGCCGCGATGGACGCATAGCCGCCCAGCGACTGGCCGACGAGGAGCACCGTGTCGCGCTGCACGAAGCCTTGCGCCTGCCCGTAGGCCATCGCCGCGAGGATGTCCTTCGCCGCCTCGTTGCCCGCACGCAGGTAGTCGGGGTTCGCGCAAGTGCCGTAGCCCTCCGCAAAGGCGCCGCCGGTCGCGCCGAAACCGCGGCGCATCGGCACCAGCACTGCATAGCCCCGCGCCACCAGCGCGCCAATCGGGGTCAGGATGCGGTTGCGATCCATGGCGGGCCTGGCGGCGGGGTCGGGCGGGCTGCCATGCGAAAGCACGATCAGCGGGAAGGGGCCGCCGCCCGCGGGCTTGTACCAGGTTGCGACAAGCGTCCGGTCGCCGGGACCCGGGACGCGCACGACCTCTTCATGCAAACGGGCGGCGGGTGCCGTGCCGGGGCCCAGCGGGGCCGCGCATCCCGTCAGCAGCACCGCGGCGAGCGCAGCGGCGCTGCGAATCGGGCGGATCATCGCCTATGATGTGCCACTGATCCCGGAAAGGAAAGGCGCAGCCATGAGATTCCTCGTCGTCGCCACGGCGCTGATTGCGGCGCCCGTGCTCGCGCACCACGGCTGGAGCGAGTACGACTCTGCCAAGGCGCTCAAGCTCACCGGCAAGATCGTGGCCTATGGGTACGAGCATCCGCACGGCCACGTGCGCCTCGAGACGCCGGGCAAGACCTGGCTTTGCGTACTGGCGCCGCCCTCGCGCATGGAGAACCGTGGCCTGACGAAGGCGATGCTCAAGCCGGGCACCACGGCGACGCTCGAGGGCTATCCCAACCGCAACAAGCCCGAGGAGATGCGCGCGGAGCGCATCACCGTCGGCGGCAAGACCGTCGAGTTGAGATAGCAGCAGGGAGTTCCGCGGCCCCCTCCCCGACGCGGACGCCATGGAAGCCATGCCAACGATGGGGTTGATCGAGGCCTCTGCGATCGGCGTGGCGATGCGCCAGTCGCTGTGGCTGTATCCCGCCGTCGAAATCATGCACCTCGCCGGCATCGGGCTGCTGTTCGGCTCGATCGCCGTCCTCGACCTGCGGCTGCTCGGGCTCTCGCGCAACCTGCCGCTGCGCCGGCTCGCCGCTCACGTGCTGCCCTGGACCGCGGCGAGCTTCCTGCTCATCGTGCCCAGCGGCCTCGCCATGTTCACGGCGCACGCGGGCGACTTCATCGCCAGCCCGGTGTTCGCGCTCAAGATGGGACTGATCCTCGCCGCCGGCGTGAACGCGGCGCTGCTGCACGCCGGGGCGATGCGCACCGCATCCGACTGGGACGTGAATCGCACGCCGCCGCGCGCCGCGCGCGTCGCGGGCGCCCTCTCGCTCCTGCTCTGGCTCTCGGTGATCGCCTGCGGGCGGCTGCTGGCCTACACCTGAAACAAAGCGGCAACGTTCCGGCTGCATTCCGACGTCGCGAAGATACGCGCGCTGCCTAGCATGCTCCTCACTAGCGCAGGCCATCCGGCCCGCGCCAACGACCAGAGGAGCAGGGCATGGAAACGAGCATCACGATCCAAGGGCGCGCGACCCGCGCAGCCCGCAGGCAGGCGCGCCGGCCGCATTCGGCTGCACGCCGCACCGCGACGCAGGCGCGCAGCCTCAGGGCGCGCGTGGCGACAGCGTTCCGCGAGCTGGCACACGGCGTGCCCGGGAAGGCCGCCTGGACCAGCACGATCGCGTTCTACCGATCCGGCGGCCAGCCGTGGACAAGCCAGCTGGGCTGAAGAACCACGATCCGCTGCGGTGCCGTGAGAACCACGATGCGTTGCGGTGCAGACAAGGCCTGCACCGCAGCGCGTGATTTCAGAAAGTTCTAGAAGCCGATTCGGCGCCTGGCGCCGCGCCCGTCCAGGATGTCCTCGGGACCGAGCTCGGCGCGCCCCGCGAGCTTGGCGTTGCCGAATGCCGACTGCACGGCGCGGCGCATCTCGCGCGGCGAGAGCGCGGCGAGCTTCTCGAGCACCGCGGCGCACGGCGCCTCGGGAAAGCGCTTGCCCCAGTCGTGCGCGCTGCGGATCTCGCGGTAGATGGCGAGCGCGATGCGCGCAGCGCCTTCCGCGTCGGGCGGCGCGATCTCGTAGACGTGCATGCGGTTGAGGATCGGCTCCGGGATGCGCGCCGCCTCGTTGGCGGTGGCGAACCACACCGCGCCCGAGGCGTCGATCGGCACCTCGGCGAACTCGTCCACGAAGCGCGCCGCGGTGTCCAGCTCGAGCAGGCTGTAGAGCGCGCCCAGGGGATCGTATTGCCCCTCCGCGCTCGCCTTGTCGATCTCGTCCACCACCATCACCGGGTTGGCGTAGTCGCCGTTGAGGAAGGTCTCGAACACCTTGCCTGGCTTGGCGTTCTTCCACTGCGAGGAGGCGCCGCCGAGGATCCAGCCTGCGGTGAGCGAGCTCATCGGCACGAAGCCGAAGCC
>DASTHP010000146.1:0-8731 GCA_035718125.1 Burkholderiales bacterium
GCCTGCTTGTAGATGGTCTCGTGCTTGCGCACCCGCTCGATCAGCGCGAACAGCTGCTCGTCGGCGAGCGTCACGTCGTCGCGCAGCTTGATGGTGTCGATCTCCGACATCAGGTCGCCGAACATCGTGCCCTGGCCGCAGCCGGAGGTCACGGTGCGCTTGCCGGTCTTTTTGCGCAGGTCCTTCACGCCCTTGCGCGTGGTGATGGCGCAGGACTCGGTCTCCCAGTCCACCTGCACCGCGGCGATGTCGTCGATCGAATGCACCAGCCGCTGGTTGCGCAGGTAGCCGATGGCGAGGGCCTCGGGCGCGTGGCCGAGCGTCATCAGCGTGACCAGCTCCTTCTTGTCGAGGTAAATGGTCAACGGGTGCTCGCCCGCCACCGCGGTCGGCACCATCTCGCCGCGCTCGTTGTAGGCCTCGACATCGAAAGTCGCCGGCTTGCCGGCGTCGGTCAGCGCGGGGCGGTGGGCCGTCTTCTTAGCCACCGATATAGGACATCTCGACCTTGCGCGCCTTCGCCGTCTCCGTGGTGCGGATCTCGGAGTAGCGGTCGCCGCGCGCGCGCCAGACCGCCGCGATCTCGTTCACCAGTTCCTCGTCCGAGCCGCCGTGGCGCAGCAGCCACTTGAGGTCGTGGCCCTGCTGCGCGAAGAGGCACGTGTACAGCGACCCCTCGGCCGAAAGGCGCAGGCGGTTGCAGTCGCGGCAGAATGCCTGCGTCACCGAGGAAATGACGCCGATCTCGCCTGCGCCGTCGCGGTAGCGCCAGCGCTCGGCAACTTCGCCGCGATAGTCCGGGTCGACCGGCTCGAGCGGATAGCGCTCGCCGATCATCTTCACGATCTGCGCCGAGGGCACCACGTCGTCCATCCGCCAGCCGTTGGTGGTGCCGACGTCCATGTATTCGATGAAGCGCACGACGTGGCCGGTGCCGCGCCAGCGCTCGGCCATCGCCGCCACGTGGCCGTCGTTGGTGCCGCGCTTCACCACCATGTTGATCTTGATCGGCGCCATGCCCGCGGCGGCGGCTGCCTCGATGCCCTCGATTACCTTCGATACCGGGCAGTCGGCGTCGTTGATGGCGCGGAACGTGGCTTCATCCAGGGAGTCCAGGCTGACCGTCACTCGCTTCAGGCCCGCCTTGGCCAGCGCCGCCGCCTGCTTCGCGAGGAGCGAGCCGTTGGTGGTCAGCGTCAGGTCGAGCCCCGGGATCTGCGCGAGCATCGCCACCAGCCGCTCCAGGCCGCGCCGCACCAGCGGCTCGCCACCGGTGAGCCGGATCTTCTTCACGCCGAGGCCGGCGAACAGGCGCGCCAGGCGCGCGATCTCCTCGAACGACAGGATCTCCTCGTGCGCGACGAACTTGAAGTCGTGGTCGAACATCTCGCGCGGCATGCAGTACACGCAGCGGAAGTTGCAGCGGTCGGTGACGGAGATGCGCAGATCGCGCAAGTTGCGCCCGAGCGTATCGGCGAGCGGCTGCCCGTCGTAGGCGGGCGCCGGCGCGCGGGTCGAGCGAATCGGAAAAACCTTTTGCGTCATGGTGTTTCTCGAGCCTTTGATCATAGCAAACGGGGCTTATGAGCTATAGTTCTTCTCATGGGAAAACCGAAGTTTCCGGTGGCTGTGGTGATGCAGCGCCGGCAACTGGACAACCGCTGGCAGAGCGAGGCCTGGGAGCCGCGCAGCGTCATTCCGAGCGTGGAGCCCAAAGGCGCGCCAAGGCTGCTGGTCGAGGAGGGCGGCGTGCAGCAATGGCTGCATCCCGGCTTCGAGCTCGTGCTGCACCAGGACGAGGCGGAGGGCTATTACCTGAACGTTTCGTTGCCCGGCGCGCGCGTGTTCGTGCTCTGGCGCCTGGACGACGACAAGGCCGTGCCGCTCGACGTGACCGCCAGCTACAACGAAGGCGGGCGCTGGCTCGACGGCGGCCATAACGTGGACGGCGTGGCGATGCCGCCGGAAATCTTTGCCTGGGTGGGCGAGTTCGTGGAGCGCAACTACCGGCCGGAGCCCAAGAAGCGCATCAAGCCGCGCTCGTTCGTGCATCCGAAGGACCGCGTCGGCTGATGGCGGCGGAGGACAAGGAGGCCTTTCTCTCGCGCTGGTCGCGGCTGAAGCAGCAGCAGGCGCGCGAGGCGCCCGATGCGCCCGCGGCCGGCGAGGAGAAGGAGGCGCAGGCGCCGGTGCTGCCGCCGGTGGACCAGCTCACGCCCGAATCCGATTTCTCGCCGTTCATGCAACCGAAGGTCGCGCAGGCGCTGCGCCGCGTGGCGCTGAAGAAGCTCTTCAGCGACCCGCATTTCAACGTGCCCGATCTCAACGAGGCCTACTCGGGCGACTGGACCGGCGGCGAGCCGATCTCGGAAGAGTTGCTGAAGACGCTCAACCAGGCGCGCACGGTCCTGTATCGCGAGGAGGATGCCGCGCAGGCGAGGGAAGCGGGCTCGCAGGAAGCCGATTCCACGCAAGCAATGGACGCCGAGCAAGGCATGGACACTGCAGCCCGGGAATCCGTGGCGCCGAACGAGGGCGAGGCGCAGGCGGCCGCCGCCGAGAAGCCGAAGGAAGCGGATGGGACTGGCAGGCAAGACGCTTAAGGTCTGCAGTTGCAACAAGACTGTCGCCATCGACGGCCGCGCGCTTGCAGCGGCGTTGAAGGCCGGCGAGCCCATCCAGGTGCACAGCGAGCTTTGCCGCAAGGATGCCGCCGCGTTCCAGGCGGCGCTCGGCGATGCGGAGGTGATCGTCGCTTGCACGCAGGAGGCGCCGTTGTTCGGCGAAATTGCCGAGGCGGCCGGCGCGCGCCCGAACCTGCGCTTCGTCAACCTGCGCGAGCAGGCGGGCTGGTCGGGCGAGGGCGCGCAAGCGCTGCCGAAAATCGCAGCACTCATTGCGGCCGCGGCGCTGCCGGAGCCCGAGCCGGTGCCCGCGGTAAGCTTCAAGTCGGGTGGCCAGCTCCTCGTGATCGGGCCGGCCGGCGCTGCGCTCGACTGGGCGGAGCGCCTGTCCGGCGCGCTCGAAGTGAACGTGCTGATCACCGAGGCGCGCGGCGGCGAGCTGCCGCTGGAGCGCAAGTTTCCCGTCTGGTCCGGCAAGGTGCAGCGGCTCGCCGGCTGGCTCGGCGCCTTCGAGGTCGAGTGGACGCAGGACAATCCCATCGACCTCGAGACCTGCACGCGCTGCAATGCCTGCATCCGCACCTGTCCCGAGCAGGCGATCGACTACAGCTACCAGATCGACCTCGACAAGTGCAAGGCGCATCGCGCCTGCGTCAAGGCCTGCGGCGCGATCGGCGCGATCGATTTCTCGCGCGCCGCGGCGCCGCGCAAGGAGATTTTCGACCTGGTGCTCGACCTCTCTCGCGAGCCGCTGCTGCGCACGCCGCAGCTGCCGCAGGGCTACGCGGCGCCGGGCGCCGATCCGCTCGAGCAGGCGCTCGCGGCGCAGGCACTGACGGCGCTGGTCGGCGAATTCGAGAAGCCGAGGTTCTTCCATTACGAGGCGCGCTTGTGCGCGCATAGCCGTTCGGGTCGCAAGGGTTGCGACCTTTGCCTCGACGTGTGCTCCACCGGCGCCATCCGCCCGGACGGTGACAAGGTCAAGGTCGAACCGCACCTGTGCGCGGGCTGCGGCGGCTGCGCCACCGTGTGCCCTTCGGGCGCGATGACCCACGCCTACCCGCGCGTGCCCGAGCTCGGCGCGCGCGTGAAGACGATGCTTGCGACCTACCGCGAGGCGGGCGGCAAGGACGCGTGCCTGCTGTTCCACGACGCCGCCGAAGGCCGCAAGGCGGTGATGGCGTTGGGGCGCCGCGGCAAGGGGCTGCCGGCGCGCGTGATTCCCGTGGAGTGCTTCCACACGGCCTCGATCGGCATCGACCTGATGCTCGGCGCGCTCGCTTACGGGGCAAGCCAGGTTTGCGTGCTCACCACGGACCGCACGGCGGATACCTACGCGGCGGCGCTCGCCAGCCAGATGGGCGTTGCGCAGGCGATCGCGGGCGGGCTCGGGTACGAGGGCGAGCATTTCTCCGTGATCGATGCCGCTGCGCTCGAGACGAAGCTCTGGGCCCTGCAGCCCGCGCGCGGGCCGCAGCAGCCGGCGACGTTCAACCTTTCCGCGGAGAAGCGCACGTCGCTCGAGTTCGCGTTCGAGCACTTGGCAAAGCAGTCGCGTCAGGCGCCGGAGGAAATCGCGCTACCCGCGGGCGCGCCATTCGGTGCGCTCGTCGTGGAAAAGGCGGCCTGCACCCTGTGCAAGGCCTGCATCGGCGCCTGTCCTGAAGCGGCGCTGCTCGATGCGCCCGACTACCCGAGGCTGCGCTTCATCGAGCGCAATTGCGTGCAGTGCGGGCTTTGCGCCGACACCTGCCCGGAAGATGCCATTCGCCTGGTGCCGCGGCTGCTGCTTGGCGCGCAGGCCAAGAATCCGGTGACGTTGAACGAGGCGGAGCCCTTCAACTGCGTGCGCTGCGGCAAGCCCTACGCCACCAAGGCGATGATCGATGTCATGCTCGGCAAAGTGGCCGGGCACTCCATGTTCGCAGGCGGCGGCGCCCTCAAGCGGCTGCAGATGTGCGCCGACTGCCGCGTGGTGGACATGATGAATGCGAAAGACGAGCCCAGCATCCACGACTACCGCAAATGATGCGACACGCATGACTGGCCGCCCATGACCGAGCCGGTCGCCATGCAGTTCGTGCCGCCGGTGTCGCCGGAGGATGAGTCGCGCGCGAACCTGTACGGCCTGGTCGCGCGCCTGTTCTACGCGCCGCCGGACGCAAACCTCTTGAGCGAGCTGCGCCTGGCCGTGCCGCCGCCGCAGGAGGGCGACGGGCTCACTGCCGAGGGGCAGGCCCTGAAGGCGGCCTGGGCGGAACTGGTGCAAGCCTGCGCGAGCGCTTTTCCCGCGCGGCTCGAGGAAGAGCATTTCCAGGTCTTTGTCGGCGTGGGCAAGGCGGCGGTCACGCCTTACCTGACCGCGTACATGGAGCGCCGCGAAGGCGAGCATCCGCTCGTGCGACTGCGCGGACAACTTGCCGAATGGGGCCTTGCGCGCCGCGAAGGGGCCGCCGAGCCGGAAGACCACGTGTCCGCGCTTTGCGAGACGATGCGCTGGTTGATTGTCCGACGAAAAGCGACTCTCGAAGCCCAGCGGCGTTTGTTCGAAGACTACCTCTACGCACCGGGCAAGAGTTTTTGCAGTGCGGTAACCGCTTGCGAGGACACCAAGTTTTATCGCCACGTGGCGCGGCTGCTGCTCGCGCTCCTCGAGGTGGAGCACGAGGCGTTCGAGATCGACTGAGGCGGACAGCTAATAGGCATTCTCATTCGAGGTATTTGCCGGGGACGATTGTTGGGAAACCTTCCCGAGAATCTGCCGTCTCTGCATTGATTGATGGGGCAATAGAGGGTAATTTCGCACAGGTTTCGTGCGTGGCGCGCACGAACTGAAGTCGAGAAGCATTCATAAGAATTCCTACGCCAGGCGGCCAAGGAAAAGGAGGCAGGTATGTCCGACGCAGTGTCCAGAAAGTCCCGCAGGAATTTCCTCTTGGCAGTGACGGCGGGTGGCGCAGCCACCGCCGCGGCAGTCGTGGCGCAGAAAGCGCCGACCGCGGCCGCGCCGGACAAGTCCAAGCGCTCGGGCGCCGGCTACGCCGAATCCGCGCACATCCGCAATTACTACCGCACCGCCAAGGTCTGAGGAGGCCGCCATGCTGCTGACCAGAAAAGCCGCGTCCTCTGCCGTGCCGCAGGCGCGCCTCGCGCGCGGTCTCGCCGGCGTGCTCGCCAAGACGATGGACCGGCGCGCATTCCTGCGCCGCTCGGGCGTCACGCTCGGCACGGGCGCCGTTGCCACTCAGTTGCCCTTCAACTTGATCGGCGAGGCGCAGGCACAGGCAAAGTCCGCCGGCAAGGTGGAGGTGAAGCGCACGATCTGCACGCACTGCTCGGTCGGCTGCGCGATCGACGCCGTGGTCGAGAACGGCGTCTGGGTGCGCCAGGAGCCGGTGTTCGATTCCCCGATCAACCTCGGCGCGCACTGCGCCAAGGGCGCCTCGATCCGCGAGCACGGCATCACGCACGACTCGCACCGCCTCAAGCACCCGGTGAAGCTCGAGGGCGGCAAGTGGAAGAAGATCACCTGGGACCAGGCCTATACCGAGATCTCTGAGAAGCTGCTCGCCATCCGCAAGGAGAGCGGCCCGGACGCGCTGTTCGTGGTGGGCTCCTCCAAGCACAACAACGAGCAGTCCTACCTGCTGCGCAAGTGGGTGTCGCTGTGGGGCACCAACAACTGCGACCACCAGGCACGCATCTGCCATTCGACCACCGTTGCCGGCGTGGCCCAGACCTGGGGCTACGGCGCGATGACCAATTCGTATAACGACGAGCAGAACTCCAAGAGCCTGTTCTTCCTGGGCTCGAACGCCGCCGAGGCGCACCCGGTGTCGATGCTGCACACCCTGCACGCCAAGGAGAGCGGCTGCAAGGTGATCGTCGCCGACCCGCGCTACACGCGCACCGCGGCGAAAGCCGACATCTACGTGCGCTTCCGTTCCGGCACCGACGTGCCGCTGCTGTTCGGCATCCTGCACCACGTCTTCAAGAACGGCTGGGAGGACAAGGAGTACATCCGCACCCGCGTCTACGGCATGGACGAGGTAAAGAAGGAAGTGATGGCCAAGTGGACACCGGACAAGGTGACCGAGGCCACCGGCTGCAGCGAGGCCGAGGTCGCCAACATCGCCAAGACGCTCGCCGAGAACCGCCCGGGCTTCATCATCTGGGCGATGGGCCAGACGCAGCACAACAACGCCAATGGCGTGGTGCGTGCTTCCAACATCCTGATGCTCGCGCTGGGCAACGTCGGGCGCTCCGGCGGCGGCTGCAACATCTACCGCGGCCATGACAACGTACAGGGCGCCACCGACGTCGGCCCCAATCCCGACACGCTGCCGGGCTACTACCCGGTCGCGGTGCCCGCGACGTGGGGGCACTGGTCGCGCGTGTGGAATGTGGATGCGAAGTGGATCGCCGAGCGCTACGCGCCCGGCATGCAGGGCAAGCCCGGCATGACGGTCTCGCGCTGGATCGACGGCGTGATGGAGAAGAACGAGGCGGTCGACCAGGGCCCGAACCTGCGCGCGCTGTTTTACTGGGGCCATGCGCCCAACAGCCAGTCGCGCGGGCTGGAGATGCTCAAGGCGATGGAGAAGCTCGACCTGATGGTCGTGCTCGACCCGTATCCTTCCGCCTCGGCGGCGATGTTCGCCAAGGTGAGGAAGGACGGGGCGTACCTCCTGCCGATCGCCACGCAGCTCGAGACCGAGGGCAGTTGCACGGCCTCCAACCGCTCGCTGCAGTGGCGCGAGCGGGTGATCGAGCCGATGTTCGAGTCGCGCACCGACCACATGGTGATGTACCAGCTCGCGCAGAAGCTCGGCTTCGGCGACCAGTTCGTCGGCAAGGCGAACGGCAAGCAGAACATCAAGCTGGTGAAAGGCAAGGGCGGCGAGGAGCCCTCGATGGAGGACACGCTGCGCGAGATCAACAGTGGCGTCTGGACCATCGGCTACACCGGGCAGTCGCCCGAGCGCATCCAGGCGCACATGAGGAACATGCACGTCTTCGACGTGAAGTCGCTGCGCGCGAGGGGCGGCAAGGACGCCAAGACCGGCTACGACCTGACGGGCGATTATTTCGGCCTGCCGTGGCCCTGCTACGGCAATGCCAAGATCAAGCACCCGGGCTCGCCGAACCTGTACGACACCTCCAAGCACATGATGGACGGCGGCGGCAACTTCCGCGCCCTGTTCGGCGTGGAGAAGGACGGCGTCAACCTGCTGGCGGAAGACGGCGTGCATCCCAAGGGTGCCGACATCACGACGGGGCACCCGGCCTTCGACCACGTGCTGCTGAAGAAGCTGGGCTGGTGGGACGAGCTGACCGAAGAAGAGAAGAAGGAGGCCGAAGGCCGCCACTGGGCCAACGACCTCTCCGGTGGCATCCAGCGCGTCGCCATGAAGCACGGCAACCATCCGTTCGGCAACGCGAAGGCGCGCGCTGTGGTGTGGAACTTCCCCGACGCCATCCCGCAGCACCGCGAGCCGCTGTACAGCCCGCGCCCGGACCTGGTGGAGAAGTACCCGACCCACGACGACGTGAAGGTGCTGTGGCGCCTGCCGACCCTGTTCAAGTCGGTGCAGCAAAAGGCGGTAGCCGACAAGATGCACGAGAAGTTCCCGCTCATCCTGACGAGCGGCCGCCTGGTCGAGTACGAGGGTGGCGGCGAGGAAACGCGCTCCAACCCCTGGCTCGCCGAGCTGATGCAGGACAACTTCGTCGAGATCAACCCCAAGGCGGCGGCCGACCGCGGCATCCGCAACGGCGAGTTCGTCTGGGTGAGCTCGCCTTCGGGCGCGCGCCTCAAGGTGAAGGCGCAGGTGACCGAGCGCGTGGGCCCCGACACCTGCTTCATCCCGTTCCACTTCTCGGGCTGGTGGCAGGGCGAGGACATGCTGCCCTACTACCCCGAGGGCGCGGCGCCGATCGTGCGCGGCGAGGCAGTGAATACCGCCACCACCTACGGCTACGACCGGGTGACCATGATGCAGGAAACCAAGACGACGCTCTGTCAGGTCGCGAAGGCATAAGGAGAACGCCATGGCCAGAATGAAGTTCCTGTGCGACGCCGAGCGCTGCATCGAGTGCAACGGCTG
>DASTHP010000147.1:0-3169 GCA_035718125.1 Burkholderiales bacterium
CACGCTGCACCACGCGGTCGTCGGCCGGCACGGCGCGGCGACGGTGCTGATGCAGCCGGCGCACGAGGGCACCGGCATCATCGCCGGCGGGCCGATGCGCGCGGTGTTCGAGGTGATGGGCGTGACCAACGTGCTCGCCAAATGCTTCGGCTCGACCAACCCCTACAACGTGGTGCGCGCCACGCTGCAGGGCCTGCAGGCGATGAACACGCCCGCGGAGATCGCGGCCAAGCGCGGCAAGAAGGTCGAAGAGATCCTGGCCCAGGGCTGACCATGGCGGACAAGAAAATCAGAGTGACGCTGGTGAAGAGCACCAACGGCTGCAAGACCGGGCACCGCGCGACGGTGCGCGGCCTGGGGCTGCGCAGGCTGCATCAGACGGTGGAAGTGGTCGACACGCCGGCGGTGCGCGGCATGATCGAGCGCGTCAACTACCTCGTACGCATCGAAGGATAGCGACATGCGACTCAATACCCTCAAGCCCGCGCCGGGCGAGAAGCAATCGCGCCACCGCGTCGGCCGCGGCGGCGGCTCCGGCTGGGGCAAGACCGCGGGCCGCGGCCACAAGGGCCAGCGCGCGCGCTCCGGCGGCTACCACAAGGTGGGTTTCGAGGGCGGCCAGATGCCGCTGCACCGGCGCCTGCCCAAGCGCGGCTTCGCCTCGCCGACGCGCGCGCTCTACGCGGAGGTGCGCCTCTCGGAGCTGCAGGGCCTGAAGGCGGCGGACATCGACCTCGCCGCGCTCAAGGCTGCGGGCATCGTGCCGCGCGACGTGACGGCGGCGAAGGTCATCCTGTCGGGCAAGCTCACGCGCAGCGTCACGCTCAAGGGCGTCAAGGCGACCAAGGGCGCGCGCGCGGCGATCGAGGCCGCGGGCGGCAAGGTGGAAGCGCCGGCGGAGCCGGCGGCGACGAAGAAGGCGGAGTAAGGGACCAGGGACTTGGCCACCACGCTTCCCACCGCGGGCAAGACCGGGCGCTACGGCGACCTCAAGCGCCGGCTGCTGTTCCTGCTGGGCGCCCTGGTGGTGTTCCGCATCGGCGCGCATATCCCGGTGCCGGGCATCGACCCGAACGTGCTGGCGGACCTGTTCAAGAGCCAGCAGGGTGGGATCCTCGGCATGTTCAACATGTTCTCGGGCGGCGCGCTGTCGCGCTTCACCATTTTCGCGCTGGGCATCATGCCGTACATCTCCGCCTCGATCATCATGCAATTGATGACCGCGGTGAGCCCGCAGCTCGACGCGCTGCGCAAGGAAGGCGAGTCGGGCCGTCGCAAGATCACGCAATACACGCGCTACGGCACGCTGGTGCTGGCGCTGTTCCAGGCCACCGGCATCTCGATCGCGCTGGAGTCGCAGCCCGGGCTGGTGCTCGAGGCGGGGCTGATGTTCCGCATCACCACCGTGACCACGCTGGTGACCGGCACCATGTTCCTGATGTGGCTGGGCGAGCAGATCACCGAGCGCGGCCTGGGCAACGGCATCTCGATCATCATCTTCGCCGGCATCGCGGCCGGCCTGCCGCAGGCGATCGCCGGCACGCTGGAACTCGTGCGCACCGGCGCGATGCACCCGCTCACCGCGCTGCTGATCGCGGCCGCGGTCCTGGTGGTCACCGCGGTGGTGTGCTTCGTGGAGCGCGGCCAGCGCAAGATCCTGGTGAACTACGCCAAGCGCCAGGTCGGCAACCGCGTCTACGGCGGACAGAGCTCGCACCTGCCGTTCAAGCTCAACATGTCGGGCGTGATTCCGCCGATCTTCGCTTCCTCGCTGATCCTGTTTCCGGCGACGCTGCTGGGCTGGTTCGGCTCCGCCGAGGGCCTGATCTGGCTGCGCGACGTCGCGGCGACGCTGACGCCCGGCCAGCCGATCTACGTGCTGCTGTACGCCGGGCTGATCGTGTTCTTCTGCTTCTTCTACACGGCGCTGCAGTACAACCCGAAGGAGACCGCGGACAACCTGAAGAAGTCCGGCGCCTTCGTGCCGGGCATCCGTCCGGGCGAGCAGACCGCGCGCTACCTGGAAACCATCCTGACGCGGCTGACGCTGGCCGGGGCCATCTACGTGACCCTGGTGTGCCTGCTGCCGGAATTCCTGATCCTGCGCTGGAACGTGCCGTTCTACTTCGGCGGCACGTCGCTGCTGATCATCGTCGTGGTGACGATGGACTTCATGTCGCAGGTGCAGGCGTACGTCATGACGCACCAGTACGAGAGCCTGCTGAAGAAGGCGAGCTTCAAGGGCGGGCTGCCCGTCCGCTGAACGAGATCCGGGAGCAAAACGATGAAAGTGATGGCCTCAGTGAAGAGAATCTGCCGCAAGTGCAAGATCGTGCGGCGCAAAGGCGTGGTGCGGGTGATCTGCTCCGACCCGCGCCACAAGCAGCGCCAGGGCTGACGCGGCGCTTTGGATTGCTAACGTCTTGACCGAACAGGTATAATTGCAAGTTTTTCCGGGACCCTCATGGCACGCATTGCAGGCATCAACATTCCCAACCATCAGCACGCGGAGATCGCGCTCACCGCGATCTACGGCATCGGCCGCGCGCGCGCGCAGGCGATCTGCGCCGCCGCGGGCGTGGACAAGTCGCGCAAGATCAAGGAGCTCTCGGACGCGGAGATGGAGCGCCTGCGCGAGCAGGTGACGCGCCTCACGCTCGAGGGCGACCTGCGTCGCGAGGTGTCGATGTCGATCAAGCGGCTGATGGACCTGGGCTGCTACCGCGGCGTGCGCCATCGCAAGGGGCTGCCGGTGCGCGGCCAGCGCACGCGCACCAACGCGCGCACGCGCAAGGGGCCGCGCAAGGCCGCGATCAAGCTCAACGTGCCGGCCGGCAAGGCCGCATGAGGAACCAACGATTCGCTGCGGAGCGTCGTTGCACGCCGCACCGCACCGAGAACTGTCAGAAAGAGCGAACCTAGACATGGCCAGCAAAACGACCCCGAGCACGCAGCAGCTGCAGCAGACTGCGTCGGCGCGCGCGCGCAAGAAGGTGAAGAAGAACGTGGCCGAGGGCATCGCCCACGTGCACGCGTCGTTCAACAACACCATCGTCACCATCACCGACCGCCAGGGCAACACGCTCGCCTGGGCGACCTCGGGCAATGCCGGCTTCAAGGGCTCGCGCAAGTCCACGCCGTTCGCGGCGCAGGTCGCCGCCGAGCGCGC
>DASTHP010000148.1:0-9854 GCA_035718125.1 Burkholderiales bacterium
CTCCTGGATGGACTGCTTCACCTCGGCGTAGGACAGGCGGTCCTTCCTCACGAACGGCGCCATGTAGGTGTCGAAGGAGCTGAAGGCCTGCGCGCCCGCCCACTCGTTCTGCAGCGTGCCGAGGAAGTTGACGATCTGCCCAACGGCACTGGAGAGGTGCTTCGGCGGCGCCGCCTCGACCTTGCCCGGCACGCCGTTCAAGCCCTCGGCCAGGAGCGTGCGCAGCGACCAGCCGGCGCAGTAGCCCGCGAGCATGTCGAGGTCGTGGATGTGGATGTCGCCCTCGCGGTGCGCGCGCCCGACTTCGGGCGGGTAGACGTGCGAGAGCCAGTAGTTGGCCGTCACCTTGCCCGCGACATTGAGGATCAGGCCGCCGAGTGAGTAGCCCTGGTTGGCGTTGGCGTTGACGCGCCAGTCCTGCCGCTCGAGGTACTCGTTCATCGAGCTGGCGACATCCACCACCGTGCGCCGGTCCTCGCGCAGGCGCTTGTGCTGTTCGCGGTAGACGATGTAGGCGCGCGCCGTGGCGATGTGGTCGGCGGCGATCAGTACCTGCTCGGCGACGTCCTGGATGTTCTCGATGGTGGGCGTGGCGCCGGCGAAGCGGTGCGCGAGCACCTTCACTGCCTGGGCGGCGAGGCGCGCGGCCTCGTCGTTGCCGAACTCCCCGGTGGCGGCGCCGGCGCGCGCGAGCGCGGCCGCGATCTTGCCGGCGTCGAAGGGCGCGACCGTACCGTCGCGCTTGATCACCGCCAGCGGCAGCGTGGTGGTCGCCGGCGCCGGGGCCCTACCTATAGTGGTTTCCACGATGTGTACCCCAACATGTTGTTATTGGAGGCGACATTCAGCGCCTCGCGCCGGAGGCCAGTCAAGGGCCCGAATTGACGGCGGTCAACGCTGGCGCGGGCCGACGCGATGACGCGGAGCAGCAAAAGAAAATGGGGTCAGGGCCGAATTTTTCTCGCGCGAGAAAATTCGGCCCTGACCCCAATTTTCTTCCTGCGGGTTAGGCGGGCGAGGGCTCGAAGCGCAGGAGCTCGCGCAGGCCTTCGCCTACCACGATGCGCACGCGGTCGCCGTGGCGGCCGAGGACGCGCACCAGGCGCTCCAGGTCGGCTTGATCGCCCAGCGACTCGAGCGCCAGCACCACGCGCGTGCGCGAGCGCTCCAGTACCGTGCGCAGGTTGCGCGCCAGGCGCCGCGAGAGCGCACGATCGAGCGTGCCGGTGACGCGCACCGCGATCTGCGGCTCGGCGCGCGGCGCGCGGCGCAGCGCGAGGTGCACGGCGCCGCGGCGGCGCCAGCGCAACAGCTTGGCGCGCAGGCGCGCCGCCGCGCGCTCCGGCGACATCCGGGCGCGGCGCGCGAGCAGGCCGAAATGCCGCTCGGCGTAGTCGCGCAAGGCGAGCCCGGAAATCCAGTCGTTGATGGCGAGCGGCAGCTGGCGCGGGCGCATGAGCGGCAGGCTGCGCAGGAAATGCCAGGCGCGGGTGACGCCGCCGCGCGCGATGCCACGCGCGAGCAGGTTCCAGACGATGCGCACCGCCTCGAGCGGCCGCTCGCGCGCCAGCCGCGCCTGCGGGCCGAAGTGCGCGAGCTTGTTGCGGATGCGTGCGGCGATGGCGCCGTCGGCGAGCAGGTCGGCGTACAGGCGCTTGTAGCCCGCCTGCATCTGCTCCAGGGTCATGGACTTGGGGATGATGTTGGTGCTGGCCCGCGTGTTGTCGCCGTGCGCCGCGTGCTCGATCAGGCGGCCCTCGCGCTTCAGGCGGTCGAAGAGCGGCGTGCGCGGCAGCGCGGTGAGCAGGCCCACCATTGCCACCATGATGCCGCTGTCGAGGATGAAGCGCCTCTGCTTGCCGAACACTGCGGGCGTGTCGCGATCGAACCCCACGATGAAGCCGGCGAGGATGTCGATGCCGGCGGCGTGAATGCGGCGCACGGCGCTGAGCATGTCCCCGGTCGTGTTCTGCGTCTTGGCCGCCTCGCGAAGTGTTTCCGGGTCCGGTGTCTCCAGGCCGAGGAACGCCCACTCGAAGCCGGCGTCGCGAAACAGGGTCAGCAGCTCGGGATCGTCGGCGAGATTGAGCGAAGCTTCGGTGCCGAAGCGCAAGGCGCGGCCGTGGCGATCCTGGTACTTGGCGAGGTAGCGCAGCGTTTCCTTGGCGCGCGCCTTGTTGCCGATGAAGTTGTCGTCCACGAAGAACACCTTGCGCGCGCCCTGGCGCCGCAATGCGTCGAGCTCGCGCCCGATCTGCGCCGGCTCCTTGTAGCGGGGCTTCCTGCCGAACATGACGATGATGTCGCAGAACTCGCAGCGGTAGGGGCAGCCGCGCGAGAGCTGCAGCGTCGCCGTGGCGTAGCGCTCGAGCTTGAGCAGGTCGAAACGCGGCACCGGCGAATCCTCGAGGCGCACGTGTCCCGTCTCGCGGTACAGCGCCTTGGGCGAACCGGCCGCGAAGTCGGCGCAGAAGCGCGGCCAGATGTACTCCGCTTCACCCGCGACCACGTGATCGGCGATCTCGCGATACTCCTCCGGGCACAGCGACGCGTAGCTGCCGCCGGCGACCACGCGGTAGCCGGCCTCGCGGTAATAGCGCAGCAGCTGCTTCTGGCGCGGCGTCTGCACGCCCATGCCGCCGATGCCGATGAGGTCGGCCTCGGGCTTGAGCGGCAGCGGCTCGACGTTCTCGTCGACGATCGTCACTTCCCAATCGGAGGGGCAGAGCGCGGCGAGCGTGGCGAGGCCAAGCGGGGGATTGAGCGAGCGCTTGCCGCCGAGCACGGATTCGAGCGCCCAGCGAAAGCTCCAGAAGCTCTCCGGCAGCGCCGGATTGATCAGGAGGAGACGCATAACAGCCCACAATGCCACAGCGCCCCTGCTGCGCCGGTGCCGCGATTGACGCGGATCAACAATGCGCGATCGGCGCGCACGCGATCTGGCGTTGCGTTAGCTCAAGACGCGGTGGCGCGCTTTGACAGGGGAAACAGCACGAGGTTGCGCACGAGGCCGCCGCTCGCCGCCACGATCATGAACGCGGTGCCGCCCGCCATGATCGCGAGATACACGGACATCCCCATCTGCTCGGGCCGCCGCACGACCGCGTCGGCATACAGGACGAAGCCCGCCGCAAGCCCCGCGACCACGGCAAGCGCGAGCACGACGATGTTGCAGGCGAGCAGCTTTCCCGGCGGCACGCCGCGCGGGTTGGCATGGAAATAGCCCCAGATCACGGCGCCGAGCAGGAACGCCATGATGAGGAGCATGAAATGCATGCGGGACCTGCGCGCCTCTGGGCTAGGCGCGCGCGCTGTGCGAGATGAACGCGGCGTTCGGGCAGAAGTCCTCGGAACCCTCGTGCCGGTGCGAGGCCAGCCAGGCGTCGCAGCGCGCCTTGTCGGCGCAGGCGACGCAACGGCGCGTCGCGCGCGCGATCTCGTAATACTGCGTGGCCACGGCGGCAGGGCGCACGCCGTGCCGCACGAGCATGCGCCGAAGCCGCAGGCGTCCGTCGTCGCGCAGCATGCGCCGGGACGCCACGAACAAGCCGTAACCGATGAAGCCCATGAGGAGGAGGGCGCCCATCCCGAGTACGATTCCGTTCACCGAGGTCGCATCCATGAAATCACCCTTGTCCTTTCGTGCGTCGACCATAGCCTGTTGGCCGGCGGATGATTTGATTCAGATCAAGGGGATACAACGGCAGTCGCGCTGAATAGCCACCATGGACGCACCGACCCTGCAGGAAGACGCCGCGCGCGACGCGCTCAAGGCCGTGGAAGACCCCGAGGCGGGGATGAACATCGTCGATCTGGGCCTCGTGTACACGATCCGCTGCGAGCCGGGCCGCGTGCGCGTGGAGATGACCATGACCTCGCCCGCCTGTCCCGCCGCGCCCTACCTCGTGGACGAGGCCACCGCCGCGGTGCGCAGCGTCGCGCCCGAAGGCACCGACGTGCAGGTGGAACTGGTCTGGGAACCGCCCTGGACCCCCGACCGCATGAGCCCTGAGGCCCAGAGCCGCTTTGGCTGGAAATAAATTGGGGTCAGGAAAGAAAATTGGGGTCAGGGCCGCATTTCCCTTGCGAGTGGAAATGCGGCCCTGACCCCAATTATCTGATGCCTCCACGCGCTCGAGTTCCGCTTCTCGTCCTTGGTTTTGTGGCGCTCGCGTTTGGCGTTGCGGGCGGGCTGGTGCGCGTGGGCGCGGAGATTCCCGCGACCGTGGGCGCCATCGGATTGCACGGGGCGCTCATGGTGTCCGGGTTCCTGGGAACGGTGATCGGCCTGGAGCGCGCGGTGGCGCTGGGGCAGCGCTGGGCGTATGGCGCGCCACTTGCGAGCGGCGCGGGCGGCGTCTGCCTCATCGCCGGGCTCGTCGACTCCGGATTCCCCTTGCTGGCATTTGCCTCGCTGCTGCTCGTGGCGGCGAGCGTCGCCGTCTTCCTGCGCCAGCGTTCCCTCGAGATGGCGACGCTTCTTGCAGGTGCGATCGCCTGGCTCGCGGGCAACGCATTGCTCTTCCTGGGCGAGCCCGCGGTGCCCTGGTGGATCGCCTTCTTCGCGCTCACCATCGGCGGGGAGCGCCTGGAGCTCTCGCGCTACCTGAAGCGCGGACCGTTCGCGCGCGGCGCCTTCATGGTGCTCGCGGCGGCGCTGCTCGTTGCGCCGCTCTCGCCGCGGCTCCTCGGCGTGGTGCTGGTGCTGCTCGCGCTGTGGCTTCTCGCCTTCGATCTCGCGCGCGTGACGGTGCGCCAGACCGGGCTGCCGCGCTACATCGCGGTGTGCCTGCTCTCCGGTTATGCGTGGCTCGCCCTGGGCGGCGCGCTGCTGGCCGCGGCGTACGCCTACGACGCCGCGCTGCACGCGGTCTTCGTGGGGTTCGTGTTCTCGATGGTGTTCGGGCATGCGCCGGTGATCCTGCCGGCGGTGCTGCGCGTGCCGCTGCCCTACCGCAGCGTGCTCTATGCGCCGCTCATCCTGCTGCACGCCTCGCTGGCTGCGAGGGTCCTCGGCGGACTGATCGGGGATTCAGCGGCCCTACGGCTGGGCGCCTGGGGCAACGCGGCGGCGATCGCGCTCTTCATCGGGACGGCCGCGACGCTCGTGCTGGCGAACCGCAGGCGCTAGAAAATCGGGGTCAGGGCGGCAAGATCGGGGTCAGTGCCGCAAAATCGGGGTCAGACCCCAGGCAAAGAAGAACCGGGGTCTGACCCCATGGAAATCCGGCCCTGACTCCGATTTTCTAGCTAAACGCGCAAGAGCCGGGGCCGTTGGGGTTGCCGCACGCGCCGCAGGGACCCGCCGCAGGGGCCGCCTCTGGCTGCGATGCCGCGGTGGCGAACACCGAGAGCTTCTTCTCGAGATCAATCGAGTGGCAGTTCGGGCAGTCGGGCACGGTGGACGCGCGCACCAGCGTCTCGAACTCGTGGCCGCACTTGCTGCAGGAATACTCGAAGATCGGCACGGCGAAAGAACCTCCTAGCCGTGCATTGTAAGGCCGCCCGAGACGCTGATGGTTTGGCCGGTGATGAAGTCGGCATCGTCGCTCGCGAGGAAAAGCACCGCGCCCGCGATGTCCTCGGGCTTGCCCAGGCGCCCGATCGGCACCGCGCGCGTGTAGGCCTCGCGCAGCTTGTCCGGGTTGCCGGCACCCTGCATGAAGCTCTCGAGCATGCCCGTCTCGGTGAGGCCGGGACACACGGTATTCAGACGCACGCCCTTGGTTGCGACTTCGCGCGCGAGAGTCTTGGTCATGGCGATGATGCCGCCCTTGCACGCCGAGTACGGCGCCTCGCCCGAGGAGCCCACGCGACCCGCATCCGACGCAATGTTCACGACCTTGCCGCCGCCGCGCGCGACCATGCCGGGCAGCACGCAATGCAGCAGGTTCATCGGCCCGACGAGGTTGATGGCGATGATCTTCTGCCAGAACGCGGGATCGGTCTTGAGGAAAGGCTTGAACATGTCCCAGCCGGCGTTGTTGACGAGGATGTCCACCGGTCCCGCCGCCTCCACGGCCTTCTGCACCGCGGCGTAGTCGGTGATGTCCACGCTCGGTGAGCCTTTCAGGTCGAAGACCACGACCTTGGTGCCCTCGGCCTTGAAGCGCTCGACGATCGCCGCGCCGATGCCGGCGGCGCCGCCGGTGACGATCGCGGTCTTGCCCTTCAGTCCTCTCATCGCTTTTCCTCCGGAATCACGGCGGTGGCCTCGAGCTCGATCTTACCCGGCGAATCGAGCAGATCCGAGACGAAGATCATGCTCATCGCGGGAAAGTGCTTGCCCATGAGCGAGCGCCAGATGCGCCCCAGTTGCGGCCGCGCCGCGAGATAGGCGGGCTTGTCGCAGCAGAAGGCGGTCATGCGGCAGATGTGCTCCGCGCGGCCGCCGGCCTCCGCGAGCACCGCGAGCACGTTCTTCAGCGCCTGCTCGAATTGCGGCGCGAGCTCCTCGGAGTGGAATTTCTGCTGCGCGTCCCAGCCGACCTGGCCGGCAACGAAGACGATGCGGCCTTGCGCCTCGATGCCGTTGGCGTAGCCGATCGGCGGCGCCCAACCCTGCGGGAGAAGGACTCTCATTCGGTGACCCGCGGCGGGTCGGGATCTTCGTCCCAGCCCGGCTTGGGCTGCGGCACGCGCTTCATCCAGTCGCGGATCAGGCGCACATGCTCGCGCTCCTCGTCCGCCATTTCGGTGGCGGCCTTGCGCACCGCCGCCGGCGCCTTGCTCGCTGCGATGTCCTCGAAGTACTTCTGCGCCTGCAGCTCGCACTTGAGGGCGATCTCGAGCGCGTGGAAGGGCTGCATCAGGTAGTGCATCTGATCGAAAGGCGCGGTCTCCGGACCCTCGGGGGTCTCCCAGGCAAAGGCGGGCGGCAGCGCCGGCATGCTGGGCCAGTTCATCTCCTCGAGGATGCGCTTGGCGTGCAGCGCCTCCACGCCGGCGAGCTTGCGGAACATCTGCGCGACCTCGCGGTTGTTGTGCGTGTCCAGCTGATCGGCGAACTGCGCGTAGCGCTCGGTCGCTTCGAGTTCCATGGCATAGGCGCGCGCCATGAAGTCGGCATAAGAGTCCATCAATCCTCTCCCAGGCGAAAGCCCGCCTCGAGCGCGCTCACGGCCTGCGCGCCGCTGGGGCCGGGCTGGTACGGCGGCCGCTTGCCCTTGAAGAGCACGCCGATGTTGAAGCCGTCGTCGCTCATGATGCGGCGCGCGGCGCGCGCCGGGTCGTCGGTGGCCGCGACCGGGGCCGCGTGCACCGCGTCCTTCCAGGAGCGCTGCTCGGGGCGGAAGGTCACGCAGGGCGAAAGGATCTCCACGAACGAGAATCCGGGATGCTTCACCGCCTCGGCGAGCATCGAGGCGCACCCGTTCGGATCGCCCGAGAAGGCGCGCGCGACGAAATTCGCACCGGAAGCGAGCGCGATGACCAGCGGATGGAACTCGCGCAGCCCCGTGCCGCCGGGCGCGAGCTTGGAGGACCAGTCCGGCTCGGTGGTGGGCGAGGGCTGGCCCTTGGTCATGCCGTAGACGTGGTTGTCCATCACGATGTAGGTGAGGTCCACGTTGCGGCGGCAGGCGTGCAGGAAGTGGTTGCCGCCGATCGAGTAGCCGTCGCCATCGCCGCTTGCCACCAGGACCGTGAGGTCGGGGCGCGCGATCTTCAGGCCCGTCGCGGCCGGCAGCGAGCGCCCGTGCACGCCGTGGAAGCCGTAGCAGGTCGTGTAGGCCGGAATGCGCGAGGAGCAGCCGATGCCCGAGACCACCGCGACGTTCTCGGGCCTCAATTTCAGCATCGCAAGCGCCTTGGTGATCGCCGAGAGCACGGAATAATCGCCGCATCCCGGGCACCAGACCGGCTTGTAGTCCGACTTGAAATCCTTGGCGACCAGCGCGGCGGCCATGACGGGTGCGTTCATGCGGCTCTCCATTGCGTGAGCGCCGCGTGGATCTCGGCGGGACGGAAGGGCAGCGGCCCCGGGCGGCGCAGGCTCTTCACCTCGCCGGGCAGTTCGTACTCGGCGCGCAGGTAGCGCAGGAACTGGCCGCTGTGGTTCTGTTCGAGCACCAGCACGCGCTTCACGCCCTCGAGGGCGCGCGCCAGGCGCCCGGGCTGAGCCGGCGCGAGCAGGCGCAGCGACACCAGGCGAATTTTCGCGCCCGCGGCGCGCGCACGCTCCAGCGCCTCGCGCGCAGGCCCGGTGCAGGAGCCGAACGTCACCAGCGCGGTGTCGCCTTCGCCCTCTACGCTCGCCCAGGCCTCGCCCGGATCGAGCTGCGCGAGCTTGCGCGCGCGCTTGTCCATTTGCGCGAGGTGGTCGGACGATTGCGACGAGGGCGTGCCGCGTTCGTTGTGCTCGAGGCCGTCGGCGGTGTAGGTGGCGCCGGCGGTGCCGGGGATCGCCATCGGCGAGACGCCCGAGGGCGTGAGCGCGTAGCGCTTGTAGAGCGCGCCGGCCGGCTTGGTGCCATCGGCCGACGGCGCGGCGCCTTCGGCGGCAAGGTCTTTCGCCTCGCCGTTTGGAACCCGCAACCGCTCGACGGCGCCGTTGCCCGTGGAGGGCACGTCCACCACCGCGCGCGCCTGTCCGAGATACTGGTCGGAAAGCACGATCGCCGGGCATTGCAGCGATTCGGCGAGGCCCACCGCCCACTCGGTGGCGGCGAGGCAATCCTCGAGCGAGTTGGGCGCGATGACGACGTGCGGCGCATCGCCGTGCAATCCGTAGAGTGCGGTGCCGAGGTCCGCCTGCTCGCTCTTGGTGGCGATGCCGGTGGAGGGGCCGGTGCGCATCACGTCGACCACCACCACCGGAACTTCCGCGGCGACGCCCAGGCCGAGCGACTCGATCATCAGCGAGAGCCCCGGGCCGGACGTGGCCGTGAGCGACGGCACGCCGCCGAACGAGGCGCCCAGCGCCATGTTGATGGAGGCGAGCTCGTCTTCCGCCTGCACGAGCGTCCCGCCCACTTTCGCAAGCGCGGGGGAGAGGTATTCCAGGAGCTCGGTTGCCGGGGTGATCGGATACGCGGCCACGAAGCGCACGCCACCGCGCAGCGCGCCATATCCCGCCGCCTCGTTGCCGGTGATCAGCCAGCGCTTCGATTTGGCCGGTGCCGGCGCGAGCGGGAAGGCGGGCATGTCCTTGGCGAGCGCATAGCCGCGCTGCGCCGCCGCAATACCGGCATCCAGCCCCTTCTTCATCGCCTTGCGGGCAGCCGCTTCGAGCGACGCGGCAGGCAACCCGATCAGCCCCGCGAGCACGCCCAGCGCCACCATGTTCGGCCAGGCGCCGGCGATCTCGCCGGCCACCGCCTTGAGCGGCACCTGCACGTAGCGCGCGCCGCTCTTCGTGAAGACTTCGGGCGGCTCGCCCGCCGCCGGATCGCCGAGGATGATGCTCCCGGGGCCGAGCGGCAGCTCGGCGGCGAAGCGCCCCACGTTCTGCCAGTCGATCGCCGCCAGTACGTGGAAGAGGTCGTCCTGGCCGTCGCCGGCGAAAGTGGAGATGCGCAGCATGGCAGCGGCTTCGCCGCCGCGGATCTGCGGGCCGCTGGTGCGGGTCATCAGGCCGTAGTAGCCGGCATGCGCCGCCGCCTCCAGCAACATATTGCCGGCGGTCATGACCCCGGCCCCGCCGCTGCCGGCGAGCGCCACCGAAACCGAGCTGAGGGCGTCCATGGGCGCCAATTTGGCCCCTAGTCGATGGACGTTCTTTGAACTAGATCAAATCGGGGCCGGATTTCCGGGGTCATCATGCCCCCTAATTCGGTACTGTGATACCGATTTAACGGGAAAGGGCTCTGCCATGGGCATGCCGGAAGCGAAGTTCCTCAAGGACCACGACCTGC
>DASTHP010000149.1:0-14034 GCA_035718125.1 Burkholderiales bacterium
CGCCTTCTCCAGCTCCCACAGCACGTCGTACCAGGCCAGCGGCGGCAGTCCGGCCTGCGCCAGCGCCGACTCCATGCGCTCGAGCAGGGTCGCGTGCGCCCTGAGCAGGACAGCCCAGGCATGTCCCTTGGGATCGCTGGCCATGGGTCGGCAGCATAACGCGAGCTAGTTGCAGACGCAACCAAGGTACCTTATGCTATAGTTGCATTTGCAACCACACCATTCAAGGAGAAACCCATGAAGCTGATCGATCGCAGCACCCTGCAGCAACGGTTGGGCAAGGCCATCCTGGTGGAGGCCCTGCCGGAGAAGTACTGGCGCGACTGGCACCTGCCGGGCGCCCGCAACCTGCCCCATGACCAGGTGCGCCAGCTCGCGCCGGCGCTCCTGCCGGACAAGTCGGCGGAAATCGTCGTGTATTGCGCAAGCGCCACTTGCCAAAACTCGCACATCGCCGGGCGCGTGCTCGAGCAGATGGGATACGCGAACGTCTCGGTGTACCCAGGAGGCAAGCAGGATTGGCGGGAGGCCGGGCTGCCGACGGAGGGGAGCGCCATGGCCGCGGCGTGAGCCCGGCCGCCGACCCGTTCGGGTGCCGGAGCCGGCTGCCGGTTAACATGCGCCCTGCATGAAGGCCGTCGGCTTCTACAAATACCTGCCCATCGACGACCCCGAGGCGCTGCTCGACGTCGAGGTCGAGCAGCCGCAACCCGCGGGGCGCGACCTGCTCGTCGAGGTGAAGGCCATCTCCGTCAACCCGGTGGACACCAAGCGCCGCGCCGCGGGCCCGCGTCCCGCGACCGAGCTCAAGGTCCTGGGCTGGGATGCCGCCGGCGTGGTCGTGGCGACCGGGCCGAACGCGGAATTGTTCAGGCCCGGCGACAAGGTGTACTACGCCGGCAGCAACCAGCGCCCCGGCGCGAACAGCCAGCTGCATCTCGTGGACGAGCGCATCGTCGGCAGCAAGCCGACCAACCTGTCGTTCCCCGAGGCGGCTGCCATGCCGCTCACCACCATCACTGCATGGGAGGCGCTGTTCGAGCGCATGGGCGTCTCGAAGTCCGGGGCCGACGCCGGCAAGTCGCTGCTCATCCTGGGCGGCGCGGGCGGCGTGGGCTCGATCGCCATTCAGCTCGCGAAGAAGCTCGGGCGCCTCAAGGTGATCGCGAGCGCCTCGCGCACGGATTCCGCCGCCTGGGCGCGCGGGCTCGGTGCGGATGCCGTCGTCGACCACACGCAGCCCCTGCCCGAGCAGATGTCGGCGCTGGGCATCCCCGAGGCGAACTACGTCCTGTGCTGCAGCAACACCGACACGCTGTTTCCCGTGCTGCCGCGCCTGGCTGCGCCGCAGGGGCAGGTGTGCTCGATCGTGCGCACGACCAAGCCGGTCGATCTCGCGATCCTGCAGGAAAAGAGCATCACCTTCGCGTGGGAGGGGATGTTCACGCGCTCGACGTTCCAGACCCCGGACATGCGCGCGCAGCACGAGCTGCTCGACGATGCGGCCGGGCTCTTCGAGTCCGGGGTGCTGGTGACGACGCTGCGCGAGAACCTGGGCAAGATCTGCGCCGCCAACCTCAGGCTCGCGCACCAGCGCATCGAGCACGGCCACGCCATCGGCAAGATCGTGCTGGAAGGCTTCTGAGCGGCTGCTCGGGCGCGGCGCGGGCTTGACCTGCGTCAAGCTGCGCGCCGCGACAGGGTGTACAGGTTACGCCATGGTGCTCGCCATTCCCGTCAGCACCCCGAACGAGCTCTACGCGCACGCCATCGCCATCGAGCGCGAGGCGGCGGAGCGCTACGCCGAGTTCGCGCAACACATGGCGGACGAAGGCAACGACGAGGTGGCAACCCTGTTTCGCACGCTCGCCGTGTTCGAGGCAGAGCACCTGGGCACGCTCGAGGCGCGCACCAGGGGGGTGAACGTCCCGAGAGTCGAGGCCGGGGAGTATGCGTGGCTGGACGCCGGCGCACCGGAGACTGCCGCGCACGACCTGGTGTTCCGCCTGCTCACGCCGCACCAGGCGCTGGAAATCGCGCTCGTGGCCGAGCGCCGCGCGCGGCAGTTTTTCATCGATGTAAAGGAAACGGCCACCGATCCAGCGCTGCGCGCCCTGGCGCAGGAGATGGCGGCTGAAGAGGAGGGCCACATCGCCATGGTGCAGCTCGCCCTGGAGCGCACGCCCGCCGGGCAAGTGGACTGGGGCAGGGTGTTCGGCGACTAGCGCCGCGGGCCGGCGCCTGAGCTAGCTGCGCAGGTGCCCGGCGGACTGTAGCCAGGCGACAGTGTCCCGGATCGAATCTTCTGTGGGGCGGAAGCTCACGCCGAGCTCGCGCTCGGTCAGCGAATTGTCCGCGCGGCTGTCGCGCGTTGTGATGTAGGCGCTGTCCGCGCTCAAGCCCGCACCGGGCGCGATCACGGACATCAGCCACAGGAAGGGGAGATTGGCCAGCACGACGAACCACGGCCCCGGAAGGTTCGCGCGGCGCACGCCCGCCGCGCGGCACACCAGGGCGTGCAAGTCCGTGTGGCGCACGGCGTGGCCGAAGGCGGGATAGCGGCGCGGCCCGTCGTGGCGCTTCATGAGAGCGGCGTGGACCGCGGCGACGTCGCGCACGTCGACGACGCAGAAGCGGCCGGTCGAGGTGAGCGGCATGTGCCCCTTCGCGATGTGGATCGCCAGCTGGCAGGACTCGCCGAGGTAAGGATCGTCGGGGCCCCAGACGCCGCCGGGGTACACGGTGATGACCGGCTTGCCCTGCGCTTGCAGCTCGCGCGCGATGGCCTCGGAATCCCGCTTGGTCTGCGCGTACACGCCCATGGGGGAGCCGAGCGGACTGTCGGCGTGCAGGACGCCGCCGCGCGGCGTGCCGCCCAGCAAGGCGACAAAGCTCGAGACGTGCACGACCGGGTTGCAGCCGGCTGCGAGCCCCGCCTCGAGCACGATGCGCGTGCCGGCGACGTTGATGCGGCGCATCTCCGCGTGCTTGCTGCGCAGGAACGAGTAGACGCTCGCGCCATGCAGCACCGCGTCGCATCCGGCCACCGCCTTGTCGACCGCCGGCCTGTCGGTGACGTCGCCGATGGCGACCTCGACGCCTGACGTCTTGACGCGCGACGGGTCGCGCGCCAGCAGCCGCACCTGGTGGCCTGCCGCGAGCAGCGCACGCACGCTGTGCGAGCCGACGAAGCCGGTACCACCGGTGACGAGGACCATCATGCAAGGGCCATTTCTGGTCGTCCAAGGTGCATAGTGGCATCGAGCCACAGCCTTCAGCCAGACCTGTCCCGTCCGCCCGACGGAATCCTCGCCGGCCGGGATGTAGGGCGGCGGCGACGATCGGCAGTCAAGGCCTCGGAATTACAGCAGAAATCGCTGTGTCGCAGGGCCGGGCATGAACCCTGCCTCGCATCGTTCCGTTGCCACCAACCCGGAGTGCCCATGGTCCGAGTCCAGCTGCCCCGCAACGTCCCCGAACTCGTCGCGCACGCCATCGGCTTCGAGCGCGACGCCGCGTCGCGCTTCCACCAGTACGCCGACTACCTGCGCGCGGCCGGGCACCAGGGGATGGCCGACATTTTCCGGCGCATGGAAATCGTAGAGCGTGCGCAGCTCGAGGCGCTGCAGGAATGCATCGCCGGCGGCAAGCTCCCGGACCTGCAGCCCTGCGACTATGCACGGCACCTGCTTGCGACGCGCGATGCGCTCGAGCTCGCCTTCCCCAAGGCGCCGCGCAATGCGCGCGAGGCATTGGTCCTGGCGCTGGCCGCCGAGCGGCGCGCGGAGATGTACTACCGGGATGCGGCGGCCAATGCCGCCGATCCGATGGTGCGCGGCCTTGCCGCCGACCTGGCGGCCGGCGAGCATCGCCACGTGCGCGTGGTCGAACGGCTGCTCGCGCGCGCGGCCGCGCATGGGCCGCGCGAGGAGCAGCGGGCAGCGGCCTAGCTGGAGAGCCCCAGCAGGCGCGCGGGGTTCTTGCGCATCATCTGGTCGATGTCGGCATCCGAGATGCCCTCGCGCTTCATCGCGCCGATGGCGACCTCGATGCCGTCCGGATGCACCATGTTCGCGCTCTGGCCGAGGTCGGAGGAGATCACCAGGCCCTGCGCGCCGAACTCCTTGATCGCCTGCGCGACGTGCTTGGCATTGATCTGCGTCCAGTGCGTGAGGAAGGCGAGGGGCGCGTTCGGCCCGGCCTGGAATTGCAGGAAGCACACCTCGATCACCGCGCCCATGCTCACGACTTCCTTGGCCTGCGCCATGGTGAGGCCGGGCACGTTGGTCAGGCCGTGGGTGACGATCATGTTCTTCACGCCCAGTTCCTTGCCGCGCTTCACCACCGCCAGCACCTCCTCGGGATGCACGTGGCCGGTGGCGAGCAGCAGGTTCTCGCGCGCGATGATCTTGAGGATCGCCTCCATCTCCGGGAGGACCTTGCCGCCCGGCGCGACGACGATGCCCTTGGCATCGGGCTTGCCGAACGTCTTCACGTGCTTGTCTGACTCGAATGTCGGCAGCCATACCACCTTGCCGCGGCTGCCGTAGACGCGGTGCATCCATTCGACAGCGTCCGGGTTGATCCCGCCGACCGCCTTGTTGAGGACGATGCCGCCGAACACCTCGATGCCCGGCACTTCCTTCATGGCGAGCTGTGCGCGGCTCGCGGTCTCGCTGATGTGGTTCTTGAGCACTACGCCGCGCATGCCGCGCGCCTTCGCGATCCTGGCGAGATCGACGTCGTCGATATTGCGCCCGAAGACGTCCGGGTGGGAGTGCGTGTGCATGTCGATCACGCCGGCCGCGGGGCTCACTTTCGGTGGCGGCGGCGGGAATGCGGCTTGCGAGAAGGCTTGCGTGGAGGCGAACAGCCCGGCGACGAGCAGCAACGACTTCTTCATTTCTTGTCTCCCCGGTGATGGAGAGGGGATGCTACATCGCCTTGAACAGATCCGAATAGACCCGGCTCACGGGAAGAGCCTCTTTCCGGCGCCGTAGTCGCAGCACGACACGCCCTGTTTCATCTCGCACCGCAGCAGCGACCTCTGCAAGGTTGACGACAGTTCCGCGGTGGATCTGCTGGAAGCGGCCGGCGGGAAGCTGCCCAATCAATTCCTTGAGCGGCATGCGCAGCAATACCTCTGCGTCCGGCGTCACCACGCTGGTGTACTTGTCGCTCGACTGGAAGTAGCAGACCTCCTCGAGCGGGATCATTCTCACGGTATTGCCCGTGCCGGCGCGCACATGCGCAAGCGTCTGCTCGGCGCGTGGCACGGCAAGGAGCAGGCGCAACTGCGCCGCGAGGTCCGGCTCGGTGCGGCGGCCCTTCAGGCGCGCGACCGTTTGCGCGAGGCGCGCCGGTGCGACGGGCTTGAGCACGTAATCCACCGCCGCAAGGTCGAAGGCCTTCAGCGCGAACTCGTCGTAGGCGGTGACGAAGACGATGGCAGGCGCGGCTTCGCCCATGCGCTCCACGATCTCTTCGGCAGCCTCCAGCCCCGTCATCCCGGGCATCTGGATGTCGAGGAACGCCACCTCGGGCCGCAAGCGCTCGGCAGCCTGCACGGCCTCGATGCCATTGGGCACCACCGCCGCGACGTCGAGCTCGGGCCAGGCTTCCGCCAGCGCTGTCCTGAGCGAAAGCGCGAGCAGCGGCTCGTCGTCGGCGATGATCGCCTTCATCGCGGAATGCTCAGGCGCACCGTGTAGCCGCCTGCGGGATTCGGGCCTGCCTCGAACTGCGCGCCCGGGAACGCGACGGCGAGGCGCTCGCGCACGTTGGCGAGGCCCACGCCGGTGCCGCCAGTCGCGCCGTTGGCGCTGCCCAGGCCGGTGTCCGCAACTTCAAGGAACAGCCGGTCGCCTGCCTCGCGTGCGCTTACCCTGACTTCGCCGCCTTCCACCTTGGGCTCGATGCCGTGCTTGAGCGCATTCTCCACGATCGGCTGCAGCAGCATCGGCGGCAGGTCGGCCTGCGCGAGCTGCTCGGGCAGCTCCAGGCTGAAGCGCAGGCGCTCGCCCATGCGCATGCGCTGCACCTCGAGGTAGCCGCGCAGAAGCGCAAACTCGTCGGCGAGCGTGTTGCTCTCGCGGCGCGTCGCCGCGAGCGTCGCGCGCAGGTAGTCGTTGAAGTGGCCGAGCATGGCGCGCGCGCGCTTGGGGTCGGTCTGTATCAGCGCATCCACGTTGGCGAGCGTGTTGAACAGGAAGTGCGGCTCGATTTGCGCCTGCAGCATCTTGAGCTGCGCCTCGATGCGCTGCCGCTCCATCTCCGCGGCGCGATGCCGGCTCCAGAAGAACCACGTGCCGGCGACACCGGCGGCGACCGTCACCGCGAGGGCGACCCAGGCGTTGCGGCCTGCCGTCCAGGCCATGCCGAGTAGGAGCGAGGCGAGGAAGCTTCCGCCAAGCCACCCTCCCACGACTGCCGTGGCGATGAGCGCAATGAACGGGCCGGTCGGCGGCTTCGCGCCCTGCCAGAGCGCGCGCCAGCCCACGTGGATCAGGAGGAGGATCGTGAGGCCGATGCATTGCGAGAACACCAGGTTTTCGCCGAAGCCGCCGCCGTAGCCCACCAGCGTGAGCAGGGTCGCGATGACGGTATTGAACGCGCCCACCGCGATCAGGGCGAAGAGAAAGCCTTGCATGGGCGCGAAGCTTATCGGGATTCGAGCCGGCGCAGTTCCTCGGCCTCCATGCGCTCGCGCAGGCCCGATTGCCCGAGGAGCAACACCGCGCCGTGGATCGCGAGGCCGATACCCCAGCCGGCGAGCGGCCACAGGCTCCAGAGCACGCCCGGCGTGGTCTGGCTCTGCACCAGGGCAAGGAAGCTGTTGACCGCCACGTATGCGGCGGCGTGGATATAGAGCCCGAGTCGCGCCTTGACGCGGCGGCGGGCGATGCGCTTGAGGTCTTCGTTCATGACGGCTCTCCTTGAGGTCAGATGAGTCCGAGCGAGCCCCACACCAGCCGTCCGAGCAGGCGATAGGGCAGAAGGGTAAACATGCCCGCGACGCCCAGCGCGCCGGCGTAGATGCCGAGCATCAGCTTGCGGTGCCGCTCGATGCGGCGGGTGATCGCGAACCAGACAGCCAGGCCGAGCAGGACGATCACCGAGACCGACAAGCCGTGGATCCAGGAGAAACTGCCGCTCGCCTTGATCCAGAAGCTCGAGATGGCCACCACCAGCATCAGCGCGACCCAACTACGGCCGGCGACGCGGTGCATGAGGGTGCCCTTGCGGGCGAGGAACATTGCGGCGCCCAGCGCCACCGCGGCAATGGCGGCGATGGTGTGCGCCAGGATGATCGGCGTGAAGCTCGGATGCATGTCGTTCTCCTTGGGTTCGGTTGGTGAGACGGCGCCAGTTTCCGTGGCCGGGACCTGCGCCTCCACCGGTTTGCGACGAACTGCAGCCAGCGGCGATGAACCGCTAGACTTCATGGATGAACGACCTGCTGATCCGGGGCGCGACGGTCTATGACGGCACCGGGAGTCCGGGCCGCGTGGGCGACGTGGCCGTGAAAGACGGGCGCTTCGCTCCCGCGGGCCCGGCTCGCGACACGCTGGACGCCGGCGGCCTCGCGATGATGCCGGGCATCGTGGACGTGCATACGCACTACGACGCGCAGGTCACCTGGGATCCCACGCTCTCGCCCTCGGTGTCGCTCGGCGTCACGACCGCTGTGATGGGCAATTGCGGCTTCGGCATCGCGCCCTGTCCGGCATCCATGCGCGAGACCATGGTGCGCAACCTCTCGGTGGTCGAGGGCATGGACCTCGGCGCGCTGCTCGAGGGCACGCGCTGGGAGTTCGAGAGCTTCGCGCAGTACCTCGAAGCGCTGGAGCGCGTGCACCCGTACGGCAACGTGGCGGTGCTTGCGCAGCACTCCACCATCCGCACGGCAGTGATGGGCGAGGGCGCTTCCACGCGTAAGGAGCCTACGGCGGAGGAACTGGCGCGCATGCGCGCGCTCGTGCGCGAAGCGCTGGATGCCGGCGCGGCGGGCTTTGCGTCGTCCTTCTCGCCGAACCATAGCGGCTGGGGCGGCCAGCCGATGCCGTCCACCATCGCCACCGACGACGAGCTCAAGGCGCTCGCGGGCGAGCTGCAGGGCCGCGGCGTTTTCGTGATGGCCACCGGCCCGCGCGCGACGCCGGACTTCATGGAAGAGATCTCGGCGGCGACCGGGTGCCCGGCGTTCATGGTGACGGTGCTCACCATGTACAACCGCGCGGCGCCGGAACGCGCCCTCACCTACTATGAGCGTTGCGCGGCGGCGATCGCGCGCGGCCGCGAGGTGTACATCCACACCAGCTGCCAGCCGCTTTCCTTCGACTTCACGCTCGAAGAGCCTTATCTGCTCTACTCGCACGACGCCTTCGATCGCGTGACAGCGGCAGCGCCCGGGGCGCGCGCGGCCATCTACCGCGACCCCGCGTTCCGCGCGCGCTTTCGCGAGAACCTCGCCAACCCGAAGCAGGGCATCCTCTTCTACGGCGACTGGAGCCAGGTCGAAGTGGACGGCGTGCCGCTGCTCAAGCTCGCAAGCGGCAGGGATCCGCTGGAAGTGTTTTTCGACCTGCCGGTGGCGACACCGCTCGTGGCCAAGCTCTACCAGAACGACGATGCGGGCGTCGCGCCGCTCCTCAAGCACCCGGCGGGGGTGGTCGCGCTCTCCGATGCGGGCGCGCACCTCATCTATTTTTGCGATGCGGGCTTCGGGCTGCATTTCCTCGCGCACTGGGTGCGCGAGACCGGGACCTTCGCGCTGGAGGAAGGCGTGCGGCGCCTCACCTCCGATCCTGCGCGCAAGTACCGCATCGCCGGGCGGGGCGAGATCCGCGCGGGCTACGGGGCGGACTTCTTGCTCTTCGATCCGCGCAAGGTGGGGCTGTCGCCGCTCGAGCGCGTGGCGGACCTGCCGGGCGGCGGCACGCGCATGATTCGGCGGCCCGTCGGCGTGCACGGGGTGTGGGTGAACGGCGTGCGCGTGCACGACGGCCAGGACTACGCACAGCTCGCCCAAGGTCCGGGCAAGGTGTTGCGACAATCCGGCGTGCGGCCCGGCGCCTGAGCTGGGCTTCGCGTCTTCACGATGACCGGCATGCGTCTTTTCCTTGCTCTTTATGCGCGCCAGACGAGCCAGCGCGGGCGCACGCTGCTCTCGGTGCTCGGTGTCGCGCTCGGCATCGCGCTCGGCTACGGCGTGCACCTGGTCAACCGCGCGGCGATCGAAGACCTCGCGGCGGGCGTGCGCGCGATCTCGGGGGAGGCGGACCTGGAGGTCCGCGGCGGCCGCGGCGGTTTCGCGGAATCCGTCTTTGCCACGGTGGCGAAGCTGCCCGGCATCGCGGCGACCAGCCCGGGGCTCGAGCTGGAGGCGGGGCTGGCAGCGGGCGGCGCGCTGCGCGTGATCGGCATCGATCCCCTGCGCGCCGCGCAGTTGCAGCCGCAGATGTTCGCGCACCAGCCTCAGCTGATGCTGGAGCTGCTGCGTCCCGACACGGTGCTGCTCTCCGCCAGCGCGGCCGAGTCGCTGCGGCTGGGAAAGGGCTCGCGCCTCACGCTGCTCGTGGGCCTCGCCGAGATCGAGCTGGAGGTTGCCGGAACCCTGCCACCAGGCAATCCACATGGCGTGGCGGCGCTCACCGACATTTCGACGGCGCAGTGGCGCCTCGGACGCCTGGGTGAGCTGAACCGCATCGGCATCCGCCTCGCGCCGGGCGCGCAGATCGAGTCGGTGCGCGAGCAGGTCGCGGCGGTGCTGCCCGCCGGCGTGCACGTGGCGCCTGTGGAGACGACCGAGGCGAGCGGCGCGGCGCTCTCGCGCGCCTACCGCGTCAACCTCAACGTGCTCGCGCTGGTGGCGCTGTTCACCGGCGCGTTCCTGGTGTTCTCGGCGCAGGCGCTGGAAGTCGCGCGCCGGCGCGGCGAGCACGCGCTGCTGCGCGTGCTGGGCCTGGAGCGCGCGGGGCTCGCGCGCCTGGTCCTCGCCGAGGCCGCGGCGGTCGGCGCCGCGGGCGCGCTGCTCGGCCTCGCGCTGGGCTATCTCTTTGCCTTGCTGGCGGTGCGCGCATCGGGCGGCGACCTCGGCGCGGGCATGTTCCGCGGGCTTGCGCCGCAGGTCGCCTTCTCTATGGGCGCGGCGCTCGCCTACCTGGCGGCCGGCATCCTGGTGGCGCTCGCCGGCGCGGCGCTGCCCGCGCTCGAGGCGGCGCGCACGCCGCCCGCGCAGGCGCTGAAGGCGGGCGACGAGCAGCGGCTCTTTGCGCGCGCGCTCTCGCTCAAGCCGCCGGCGCTGCTGCTCGCCGCGGCTTTGCTGCTCGCGCTGCTGCCACCGGTGGGAGGGCTGCCGGTCTTCGGCTATGCCGCGATCGCTTGCCTGCTGGTGGGCGGCATCCTTCTCATGCCGGCGTTCTCGCGCAAGGCGTTCCAGGTCCTGCCGCTCGGCGGCCAGCCGGCGATGTCGCTGGCGCTCGCGCAGCTGCGCGGCGCGCCGGGTCAGGCCATGGTGAGCCTTGCGGCCATCGTGGCCAGTTTCTCGCTGATGGTGGCGATGGCGATCATGGTGGCCTCGTTCCGCACCTCGGTGGACCGCTGGCTCAACGTGGTACTGCCGGCCGACCTGTATCTGCGCACCACGCACGCGGGCGAGACGGGCTTCGTGGAGCCGCGCTTCGAGGAGCGCGTCAGGCGCCTGCCGCAGGTGGCGCGCGCCGAGTTCCTGAGGAGCGCACGCGTGACGCTCGATCCCGCGCGCCCGGCGCTGGCGCTCATCGCGCGCGACGTGCCGGAGGCGGGCTTCGCGCGCGCGCTGCCGCTCGTAGGCCCCGCCTATGCGCCGAAGGCGGATGACCCGGCGGCAGCGTGGGTGACCGAGGCGGCAGCGAGCCTGTACGGCATGCAGCCGGGCCAGCGCGTGCAGATCCCGCTGGCGGGCCGCTCGCACGAGTTCTTCGTCGCCGGCGTGTGGCGCGACTATTCGCGCCAGCACGGCGCCATCCTGATCGAGCGCCCGGTCTACGCGAAGCTGACGGGCGATGCGCGCGCCAACGACGCCGCGCTGTGGCTCGCGCCCGGCATGCGTGCGGCCGACGCGGTGCGCGCGATCCGCAGGCTGCGCGGCGCGGAGCACCTGGAGATCGCGCAGCCGGGCGAGATCCGC
This sequence comes from Burkholderiales bacterium, assembly GCA_035718125.1. Lineage (GTDB taxonomy): Bacteria > Pseudomonadota > Gammaproteobacteria > Burkholderiales > SG8-39 > JAABQT01. The sequence goes on from DASTHP010000149.1 coordinate 11,171, forward strand.
GAAGTGTCGCTGGCCATCTTCGATCGCAGTTTCGCGGTCACGTACGCCATGGAGGCGGTGGCGGTGCTGGTGGGCCTGTTCGGCCTTTCGTCGAGCCTGGGTGCGATCGTGCTCGCGCGCCGGCGCGAGTTCGGCGTGCTGCGCCACCTCGGCATGACGCGCCGCGAGATCGGCCGCATGCTGATGGCCGAGGGGAGCCTGCTCGCGTTGCTCGGTGCGGCGGCGGGACTGGTGCTGGGCGGCCTGATCAGCCTCGTGCTGATCTACGTGGTCAACCGCCAGTCGTTCAATTGGACGATGGACCTGCATCCGCCGCTCCTTGCGCTCGCCGTGCTGACCGCCGTGCTGGTCGCGCTCGCCGCGCTCACCGCCCGGCTCTCCGGACGCGAGGCGATGAGCATGGCGCCCGTGCGCGCGGTGAAGGAGGACTGGTGAGGCGCCGCCGCTTCCTGGCCGCGCTGCCGCTGCTGCTTGGCGCGCCGCTTTCCCGGGGCCAGCCGGCAACGCAGAGCGGCACGCCGCCCGCGGCGATGGAGGCGCAGTATCCCCATGTCCGCCGCGGCACTCGCCTGCGCTTTCCGCGCGATCACGGCGCGCATCCCGAGTTCCGCACCGAATGGTGGTATGCAACCGGGTGGCTCGCGCGCGGCGGCCAGCCGCTCGGCTTCCAGGTGACGTTCTTCCGCGCGCGGCCGAAGTGGGAAAGCGCCAACCCCAGCAAGTTCGCGCCGCGCCAGGTCCTGCTCGCGCATGCGGCGCTGGCCGACCCGCGCCACGGACGCCTGCGCCACGACGAGCGCGCGGCGCGCGACGCGCTCGGCCTGGCGGGCGCGGCGACGCGCACCACGGAGGCATGGATCGACGACTGGCGCCTCGCGCTCGACAAGGACACCTACCATGCGCGTATCCCTGCACGCGATTTCACGCTGGAGCTCGCCCTGAAGGCGACGCGCGCGCCGCTGCTGCAGGGCGAGGCCGGATTCAGCCGCAAGGGCCCGCGGCCCGAGGAGGCGAGCTTCTATTACAGCCGCCCGCAGCTCGCGGTGAGCGGCAAGGTCGATGGCGAGACCGTGACCGGGAGCGCGTGGCTCGACCACGAATGGTCGAGCCAGTATCTCGCGCCCGAGGCCGCGGGCTGGGACTGGGTCGGGCTCAACCTGGACGGTGGAAAATCGCTGATGGCCTTCCGTATCCGCGACCGGCAGGGCGGCGTGTACTACGCGCCGCCGGGCGTGGCCTTCGCGGCGCGCCGCGCCTGGCGCTCGCCGCGCACCGGTGTCGAATATCCGGTGGCGATGCGCATGGAGGCGAACGGCCAGGCCTACGACCTCGAGCCGCTGATGGACGACCAGGAGCTCGACGCGCGCCGCAGCACCGGCACGATCTACTGGGAAGGCGCCGTGCGCGCGCTGCAGGCCGGCAAGGAAGTGGGGCGGGGCTACCTCGAGCTCACCGGCTACTGGCGGCCGATGGAGCTTTGATGGCAACCCCCTCCCATCCGCCCATTGGCGCCTTCGGCGCGGTGATGGGATTGGCCGGCCTGGGCCTCAGCGCACGCGCGGCGGCGCCGGTGCTCGCTGGTGTGCTGCCCGCGCCCGCGCACTTCACTGAGGCATGGATCGCGCTCGCGGCGCTCGTCTTCGCCTGGCTGCTGCCGGCCTACCTGTGGAAGCTCGCGAGATCGCCGCGAGCGGTGCGCGATGAGTTCACCAATCCGGTAACGATGGGGTTCTGCGCGACGCTGCCGCTGGCGATGACCCTGCTCGCCGGCGGGCTTGCGCCTTACGCCCCGGCCTTCGCCGGCGTGCTTTGGTGGGCAGGCGTCGCGCTGCTGCTCGCCATGCAGGTCTGGGGGCTGCAGCGCCTGCTCGCGGGCGGCATCGAGCTCGGGCAGGTGAACGGCGGCTGGGTGATGCTGTTCGTCGGCGGCATCGTCGTGCCGGGCGGGGGGCTGGCGCTCGGGAACGAGGAGATGTCGCGCTTCGCCTTTGGCGTCTCGGCCGCGATCGCGCCAGTGATCGTGGGCGTCGCGCTGCTGCGCGCCGCCATGTTGCCTGCGCTGCCCGCGGCGCTGCGCACGAGCTGGTTCATCCTGCTGGTGCCGCCGTCGCTGATCTACGCGCACGGCAGCGCCCTGTTCCGCGAGCTCGCCTTCCTCGAGAGCCTGTACTTCCTCGGCCTGGTGCTCGCCCTGGCGCTGCTCGTGTACGCGCGCGACCTCGCGCGCTGGCCCTTCGGCGCGCCCTGGTGGGCGATCACGTTTCCGCTCGATGCGCTCGCCTACGCGGCCGCGCGCCATGCCGGCAGCTACCCGGCGCCGCTCTGGACGGTGCTTTGCGGTGCCACGCTGCTGCTCGCGACGCTGGCCGTCGTGCTGGTGCTCGTGCGCAGCGCGCTCGCGCTGCGCCGCTAGTCCTACTGGACGCGGCCTAGCGCCAGGCCCAGACCGGCTGCTCGAGGTGCGCCACGCGCGTCTCGCGGCCGAGCAGCGCCACCTCGACGAACTGGTAGAGCACCGCCGCGGTCGGTGCGTGCACCAGCGTGCCGAGGATCGGATAGCGGATCACCGGACGCTCGCTCTCGGGGATCGAGATGAACTGCGGCGAGCCCGGCCGCGCGAGCTCGGTGAGCGGGACGCGGTAGATGCGCGCGACTTCCGCGGGATTGGCCGCGAGCGGCGTGTCCTCGGCGATCCATGCCACGAGCGGCGTGATCAGATAGCCCGAGCGCGTCGGGTAATCGTCCAGCTTGCCGATGAAGTCCTCCGGGCCGAGCTCGAGGCCGATCTCCTCGCGCGCCTCGCGGCGCGCGGCATCGAGCGCGGACTCGCCCTCGTCGAGTCGCCCGCCGGGGAGCGCGTACTG
>DASTHP010000150.1:0-12508 GCA_035718125.1 Burkholderiales bacterium
CTTGCCCACGCCCGGCTCGCCGATCAGCACCGGGTTGTTCTTGGTGCGGCGCTGCAGGATCTGGATGCAGCGGCGGATCTCGTCGTCGCGCCCGATCACCGGGTCGAGCTTGCCGGCGCGCGCGCGCTCGGTGAGGTCGAGCGTGTACTTGGCGAGCGCCTGGCGCTGCGATTCGTCGGCCTGGCCGGAGACGTTGGCGCCGCCGCGCACCTGCTCGATCGCCTTTTCCAGCGCCGCCTTGGAGACGCCAGCCTGCTTGAGGGCCTTGCCGGTCTCCCCCTTGTCCGCGGCCGCGGCCAGGAGGAAGAGTTCGGAAGCGATGTACTGGTCGCCGCGCTTCTGCGCTTCCTTGTCGGCGACGTTGAGCAGCTGCGCGAGTTCGCGCGAGACATGCACCTCGCCCGGCGTGCCCTCCACCTTCGGCAGCCGGCCGATGGCCTCGGCAAGCGCCTTCTTCAGCGCCCCGGGATTGCCCCCCGCCTTGGCGACGAGCGAGGCCGCGCCGCCGTCCTCCTGCGCGAGCAGGGCGGAAAGCAGGTGCAGCGGCTCGATGTACTGATGGTCCTGGCCAACGGCGAGGCTCTGCGCCTCCGCCAGGGCTTCCTGAAGCTTGGTGGTGAATTTGTCGACACGCATGCAGGGGAATTGGGGGCTAAGCGGGCCGTTTCAAGCGCCGGACCAGGCCGTAGAGGACCAGATTGAGCCCCCAGGAGATCCAGGCTGTCCAGAGGGCATGCGAGGCGAAATGCGCCCCGCGCGCGACCTGCACGGCGGCGGCGGTCAATCCCAGCACCCAGGCTGCGGCCAGCGCCCAGCGTGCCAGCCGGGGCTGCTCGTCGCGCAGCGCGAAGTAGAGGGCGAACAGGGCGAAGCCGGTCGAGGCGTGCGCGGCAGGCAGGCAGCGCCCTGGCCCAGGTGCGGCAGGCACCTCGCCGAGAACAGGGAACCACTGGGCCGCGCCACCGAACTCGATGAGATCCCAGGGACAGGAGTGCGCGCTCAACTCGCGCAGCCCCGCTACGGCGAATGCTGCCAGCGCCATCCCGAGCCAGGCGTGCAGCGCGGGCCGGCGCCAACGCGGCCAGGCGGCCGCCACCAACAAAGCACACCATAGGCCCACGGCGAAGTACTTGAGCGCGCTGTGGCCGAGGATCGCGAAGAGCCACGCGTCCTTCAGCGGGAAACCGCGCGCCTCGGCAGAGTACGCGAGCGCCGAGATCCTGAAGTCGAGCCCGGAGCGCGCCAGCAGCCAGATCCCGAGCGCGGCAAGAGCGAGCCCTGCTGCCTGCAGCGTGGGCCAGCGCTTCACCGTCCTGCGTGACCTTCCACGCGGCGCGCGGCATTGGCCGCGGCGCGCGCCGCGGGCGGCACCTGCTCTTCATCGCCGTAGAGTCCGCTGCGGAATACGTGAGAGGCCACCTGGTAGAAAGCGATGCCTTCGCGCGCGAGCGCAGGGTCCACGCGGCTGCCGGCGACCAGCGTGTCGCCCTGCACCGTGAACTCCTGCATCTTGCGCTTGGGCTGCAGCACGAGCAGGCGATCGCCTTTCATGTAACCCAGGGTCTGGTAGTTGGCGACGAAGGCGCGGTCCTCGCTGGGCGGCGTGTGCAGCAGGTCGTGGCCCAGGAACTTGGTGTAGTAGTCGAACTGCAGCAGGCCGAGCAGCGTGGGCGCGATGTCGATCTGCGACATGAGGCGATCGACGCGCCGCGGCGCCACGTGGGCCGGCGCGTAGAAGAACACCGGGATGCGGTACTTCTCCACCGGGATGCGCGAGGTGCCGCGCGCGCTGGCGCCGTGGTCGGCGGTGATCACGAATAGCGTGTCCTTGAACCAGTCGCGGCTGCGCGCACCCTCGATGAGCCGTCCCAGCGCGTAGTCCGTGTACTTGACCGCGCCGTCGCGCCCCTTGCCGGAAGGAATGTCGATGCGCCCGGGCGGATAGGTGTAGGGCCGGTGGTTGCTGGTGGTCATGATGTGCGTGAACACCGGGCGCTTGGGATGCGCGGCCTTCTCGCGGTCGATCTCGCGCAGCGTGTGCGCGAACAGGTGCTCGTCGGCCACGCCCCAGATGTTCTCGAACTCGATGTCCTGCGACGGAATGCTGCGCCGGTCGATCGAGCGGTAGTCGTTGGCCTCGAAGAAGGCGTTCATGTTGTCGAAGTAGCCGTAGCCGCCGTAGGCGAACAGCACCGTGTAGCCCTTGTCCTCGAGCACGCTGCCCAGCGAAAAGAGGAACTCGTTGCTTGGGCGGCGCACGATGGACTGCCCGGGCGTGGGCGGCAGCGAGAGGGACAGCGCCTCCAGCCCGCGCACGGTACGGTTGCCGGTGGCGTAGGCGTTCGCGAACCAAAGGCTCTCCTTCGCGAGCGCATCGAGGTTGGGCGTGAGGCTGCCCGCAGCGCCGTAAGCGCCCAGGAACTCCGCACCCAGGCTCTCCACGCTCACCAGGATCACGTTCAGCCGCCGCGCGGCACCGCTGGCAGGTACCAGCCGCTCGATGCCGCCCTTTTCCGGCTCGATCCACTTCGCACCCGGGAACGCGCCGCGTACCGTGGCAAGCGCCTCCTCGGCCGGCAGCGTGGCGTAGTAGCGCTCGTAGCTCAGCTCGTTCCTGCGCACCGCGGCGAAGAAATCGAACAGGCCGTTGCCGGCGAGCTCGTTCGCCGCATCCTGCGCCGAGAAGCTTTTCTGGTCGCTGTCGGGAAAGGTCAGGGCGCAGCCGATGAGAACGGTCTGCACGATCAGCACGGACACCGCTGCGCGCAGGCCGAGCGCCGCGCCGCTCGCGTGCCAGAGGCGCCGCGCCAGCAGCGCGGTCACGGCTGCCGCCGCGAGCGCGAGCCCGCCGAGGATGCGCCCCACCGGATAGCTTTCCCAGATGTTGCCGAGCACCTCGTGCGTGTAGAGCAAGTAGTCCACGGCGATGAAGTTGAAGCGCGCGGCGAATTCGTCCCAGAACAGCCACTCCGATACCGCCAGCAACAGCAGCATGAACATGGCCCCGAAAAAAGCAAAGACGGTCGCGCCGCGGTAGAGCCAGGTGCGCGCCAGGCGCGTGGGGGCAAGCGCAAGCCAGATCACGAGCGGCGTGACCGCGAAGATCGCGGCGGCGAGATCGAACCACAGGCCGCGCAGGAACACCTGCGGGATCGCGCGTCCCGGGAGCGCCTCGCCCGCGTGCATGGCGAGCCCGAGGCGCGTCAGCGTGGCGAGGACGACGAGACCGGCGCCCGCATAGAGCGCGGGATGCAGCCGATGGGGAACGTGAAATCTTCTCAAGCGGCCCAAATGCTACCGCTGCAGTCTGGCGCAAGCCTGACGCAAATCAAGAAAGCTGGCGGTAGGCGGCGAAGCCGACGACGGTGGCGAGGATCGCGCCCGCGAGGTGCGCGGCGGAATGCAGGGCGGCGGCGAGATACTTCTCCGCCTGCAGCAGCTGCATGGACTCGGCGGAGAAGGTGGAGAACGTGGTCAGCGCGCCGAGGAACCCGGTGATGCAGGCCAGGCGCCATTCGGGCGCAAGATGGCTGTTGGACGCGAAAAACGCCACGGCAACCCCGACGAGGAGGCCGCCGCCCACGTTCGCGACGAGCGTCCCGAGCGGCAATTCGGGCAGCAGGGGATTGAGCCAGGTGCCGAGTGCCCAGCGCGTCCAGGCGCCGAAGGCCGCGCCGATGCCGACCGCCGCGACCGCTGCGGCGGCCATCAGCCCGCCTTCCGCGTCGGGTCCTGCCAGCGCTCCGCGGCGCGGTCGTCCGAGGCCCGCGCCTCGACCCAGCCCGCGGCCTCCTTCTTCCAGAACGGCGCCTGGGTCTTCAGGTAATCCATGATGTACTCGCAGGCCGCGAAGGCGTCGCCCCGGTGCGGGCTCGCCACGACAACGAGCACGATCTGGTCGGTGGGCTGCAAGGGGCCGACGCGGTGGATCACGGTGCAGTCGAGCACCTGCCAGCGGCCGCGCGCCTCTGCCACGATCTTCTGCAACGCGCGCTCGGTCATGCCGGGATAGTGCTCGAGGGTCATCGCCACCTCGCGCACCACGCCTACGAAGCTCGCGACCGCGCCCACCTTCGGATCGCGCGAGAGGGCGCGAATCTCGGCGCCCGCGTCGAAGTCCTGCGCCTGGACCGAGATCTTCATCCGCCGCCTCTCATCCCCCGGTGACCGGTGGAAAGAACGCCACCTCGTCGCCCGCCTTGATCGAAGCGGCGGGCTGCACCATGTCCTGGTTTACCGCCATGCGCACCAGCTTGCCGTCGGCGAGCGCCAGTTCCCAGGCGCCACCGCGCCCGCGCAAGTGGGAGCGCAGCGCCGCTACGGTGCCCACGCCCGAGGGCAGCTCGATTTCCTCGCCCGCAGTGCCAAGCTGCTCGCGCAATGCCGCGAAGTAGAGAACCTTGACCTTCACCAGTAAAGCTCCGAGAAAGGCAGGTAGCGCACCCGCTCGCCCTTGGCAATCGCGCGGTTCGGCGGGTTGTCGACGAGGCCGTCGGCCCACGCGGTCGAGGTGAGCACGGCCGAGTCCTGCGTGGCATACAGGTCCAAGCCGCCCTGCGCGTTCCATTTTACGCGCAGGTACTCGCGCCGCGAGTCGGGCTCGGGCCAATCGAAGTCGGCGCGCGCATCGATCGCGCGCGGCGCCACCTGCGAGATGCCCTGGGTCTTGAGCAAGTAGGGGCGCACGAAGACGAGGAAGGTGACGAAGCTCGAGACCGGATTCCCGGGCAGGCCGATGAAGGCGGCTTCCCTGTCGCCTGCGCGCACCCTGCCGAAAGCGAGCGGCCGGCCGGGCTTCATGGCGATCTTCCACATGAGGAGGGAGCCTTCGGCCTCGACCGCCGGCTTGACGAAGTCTGCGTCGCCGACCGAGACCCCGCCCGAGGTGACGATGACGTCGCATTCGGCGGCGGCGCGCCTGAGCACCGCCCGCGTCGCCTCCAGCGAATCGGGGACGATGCCGTAGTCGCGCACTTCGCAGCCGAAGACCTGCGCCAGGCCGTTCAGCGTGAAGCGGTTGGAGTTGTAGATGCGCCCCGGCGGCAGCGGATCGCCCGGCATCACCAGCTCGTCGCCCGTGAAGAAGAGGCCCAGGCGCACGCGACGGTGCACGGGCAGCGCCTTGATGCCCACCGAGGCCGCGAGCCCCGTATCCTGCGGCCTGAGGCGCACGCCCGCGGCGAGGATCTGCGCGCCCTTGGCGATGTCGCTCGCGCGGCGCCGGATCCAGGCTTCCTTCTCCGGCACCTTCTTGACGACGACGTGCTCGCCGTCGACGGCGCAGAACTCCTGCATGACGATGGCGTCGGCGCCCGCCGGGATCGGCGCGCCGGTAAAGATGCGCGCCGCCGTGCCGGGCTCGAGCGGCCTGCCCACGGCTCCGGCCATGATGCGCTGGGACACCTTCAGCCTTGTGTCGGGTGATCGCACGTCGGTGGTGCGCACGGCGTAGCCGTCCATGGCGCTGTTGTCCAGCGGCGGCACGTCCATCGTGGACACCTGTGCCCGCGCGAGCACGCGGTCGGTGGCCTCCAGCGTGGGCACCTGCTCGACTTCGGCCACGGGCCGTGCTCCGGCGAGCAGCACCTCGAGCGCTTCGTCTACCGACAGCAAGCCTTTATTCATGCGAGTTTCAAGTGCCTGAGGATGAAATCGGCGATGCCGGCATCGTCGTTGAGGTCGAGCAGCGGCAGCTTCGTCTCGATCTTCGCGTCGCTCGCCACCGCCACGATGTGCGGGTCCTGCGGGTGCAGCAGTCCCTCCCCCGTCGCCTCGCGCCAGACCTCGAGCTTCGGGATCGGCGCGTGCTTGAAGCCCTCCACGATCAGCAGGTCGCAGGGCGAGAGGTGCTTCACCTGCTCTTCAAAGGAGGGCTCCTGCGTGCCGCGCAACTCGTGCATCAGCACCCAGCGCCGCGAAGAGGTGACGAGCACTTCGGTCGCGCCGGCATGGCGGTGGCGATAGGAGTCCTTGCCCTCCTGGTCCACGTCAAAGGTGTGGTGCGCGTGCTTGATGAGCGAGACGCGCAGGCCGCGCTTGGTGAAGCGCGGGATGAGCTTCTCGATCAGCGTGGTCTTGCCGCTGCCGGACCAGCCGGCGAAGCCGAAGGTTTTCATGCGGAGTTCGATCTGGCGCTCCGCTGCGATGCTACACCAGCATCATCTTCGCGCCGGCGACCGCCAGCACCACGGCGAGCACGCGCCGCACCACCGGGTTGGCGAAGCGCTGGCTGCCGTACTCCGCTCCCAGCCAGCCGCCCATGAGGACCGCGGCGGCAAGCGCCCAGGTCATGGTCGGCAAAGACGCCGTGCCGACGACGAATCCCGCGGCAAGGCCGGCGAGCGAGTTCACCAGGATGAACGGCGCAGCGACCGCGGAGGTCTGCTTGGTGCCCGCCCAGCCGAGCATGAGCAGCAGCGGGCTGAGGAAGATGCCGCCGCCCACGCCCGTCAGGCCCGAGAGCAGGCCCATCGCCGCGCCGATCGCCATGGCGAGCGAAATCGCGGGGGCGCGCACGGCGCGCATCTCGTCGCCTGCGCGGAAGCTCTGCCAGAGTTGCCAGCCCGCATAGACCAGCACCAGCCCGACCACGATCCTGTAGGCCTGCCCGGGCAGCGTGATGGCGCCGCCGAGATACGCGAAGGGAATGGATACCGCGGCAAACGGCCAGAAAAGGCGCCAGTGGAAGTGTCCCGCGCGCCAGAACTTCCACGTGGCGAGCGCCGAGACCAGCACGTTGAGCGTGAGCGCGATGGGCCGCATCTCTGCTGGGGCGATGCCGGCGAGCGCCATCGCCGCGAGGTAGGCGGAGGCGCCGCCGTGCCCGACGGAGGCGTAGACGAACGCCGCCACCAGCATGCCCGTGGCGAGCAGGAGCAGGACCGGGTCTTCCATGCCCTCCGCAATATACCGTCGCCCGGCCCCATCGCCGGGCTGCCCCGGCCGAGGACCCTCAGGGTGAGACCGCGGTAGCGCGCCAAGTCACCGCTTCGCGTTCGGAAAGAACAACTGCTCGCCGCCGATCTTGTAGCCGGCGATGGCGGCCTGGCCTTCCGGCCCCACGATCCAGTCGATGAACGCCTGCCCCATGTCCTTCTTCACGTGCGGGTGTTTCGCCGGATTCACCAGGATCACGCCGTACTGGTTGAACAGGCGCTGGTCGCCTTCTACCGAGATCACCAGCTCGCCGCGGTTCTTGAAGGAGAGCCAGGTGCCGCGGTCGGTGAGCGCATAGGCATTCATGCCGGACGCCGTATTGAGCGTGGGGCCCATGCCGGAGCCGGTGTCGCGGTACCAGGGGCCCTTGTCCTTCGCGATGTCGATGCCGGCAGCTTTCCAGAGCTGCAGCTCGGCGAAATGCGTGCCGCTCTTGTCGCCGCGCGAGGCGAAAGGCGCTTGCGCCGCCTTGATCCTGGCGAGCGCCGAGACGATGTCCTTGGTGCCGCCGATCTTCGCGGGGTCGGACTTCGGTCCGACCAGCACGAAGTCGTTGTACATGACTTCGAAGCGCGCCACGCCGTAGCCCTCGGCGACAAACTTTTCCTCCAGCGCTTTCGCATGCACGAACACCACGTCCGCATCGCCGCGCTTGCCCATGTCGAGCGATTGCCCGGTGCCCAGCGCCACCACGCGCACCTGGATGCCGGTCTTCTTCTCGAAGGCCGGCAGCAGGTGCTTGAACAGGCCGGACTGCTCGGTCGACGTCGTGGAGGCAACGGTAATGAAGCGCGTCTGCGCCTGCGCCGTGGCGCAAGCGAGCGACAGCAACAGCACTCTCAGGATCATGCCCATGGCAGTTCTCCTTTGATGAACGCCGCGGCCTCCGGCGAGACCGGCCGCGGGAAGAATTTCTCGATCGGCGCACGCTCCGCGACGCGCCCCTGGTGCAGGAAAATGACCTCGTCGCCCAGGCGCCGCGCCTGACCGAGGTTGTGCGTGGACATCACGATCTTGGTGCCCGCGACGTCGAATGCCTTGATCACCGCCTCGATCTCGCGCGCCGCACCCGGGTCGAGGTTGGCAGTCGGCTCGTCGAGGAACAGCACCTCCGGATGCAGCGCCCAGGCGCGCGCCAGCGCGAGCCGCTGCTGCTCGCCCCCGGAGAGCACGCGCGCAGGACGGCCGGCCGCGTAGGCGAGGCCCACCTCCTGCAGCGCCTCGCGCGCGAGCCGCGCTTGCTGGCCCACCGGGACACCTGCCGCGTCCAGCGCGTAGACCACGTTGGCGAGCGCCGAGCGGCGCAGCAGCACCGGGCGCTGGAACACCATCGCCTGGCGCCGACGCGGGCCCTCGGTACGCCAGGCCACGCGCCCGGTGCTCGGGGCGAGCAGGCCGTGCATGAGGCGCATGAGCACGCTCTTGCCCGCGCCATTGGCGCCCAGGATGATGGTGCTGGCGCCGGCTTCGAGGGTCAGGTCCAGGGGCTCGATGATCGTGCGTCCGCCCGCGGCGAACGACACGCCTTCGAGCCGCAGCGGCAGGATGCCGCTCATCCGTACCTCCGCTGTGCCGCGTCCTTGATGATCTGCGCGGCGGCGTTGAGCGCCAGCACGATCGCGATCAGCACCATGCCCAGCCCCAGCGCAAGCGGCAGGTCGCCCCTGGAGGTCTCCAACGCGATCGTCGTGGTCATGACGCGCGTCACGCCGTCGATGTTGCCGCCGACGATCATCACCGCGCCCACCTCGGCGCTCGCGCGCCCGAGCCCCGCCAGCACCGCGGTGAGGAGCGAGAAGCGGATGTCCCAGAGGACGGTCAACGCGCCGCGCACGCCGTCCACGCCGAGGGAGCGCAGTTGCTCCTCATACTCGCGCCAGGAGTCTTCCACCGCCTGCCGCGCGAGCGCGGCGATGATCGGCAATACGAGGATCGTCTGCGCGATGACCATCGCCGGGGGCGTAAAGAGCAGCCCCAGCTCGCCGAGCGGCCCCGCGCGCGACAGCAGCAGGTAGACGAACAGGCCCACCACCACCGGCGGCAAGCCCATCAGCGCATTGAGCATCACCACCACGGCCTGCCGCCCGGGAAAACGCCCGACCGCAATTGCCGCGCCGACCGGCAAGCCGATGAGGGTCGCGAACGCGACCGCCGACAGGCTCACCGCCAGGCTCAGCCCGACGATCTCCCACAGGCGCAGGTCGAGCGTCGCCACCAGCCGCAGGCCGGAGACGACGGCGTCAAGCACGCTTCTTATGCACGGTTATGCATACCCTAGTCTCTACTCAAACTTTACAGGCTGCACGCCCTGCATTTAAATAGGCATCTGCATGCATACCGCGTTCACAGTCGAGTTCGACCACGCCTGGCTGGGCGGGCGGGACTTTCCGCGCGAGCGCGGCCGCGTGCTGCTGCGGCTGCTGGCGGAGCTGGCGCAGTCGGGCTCGCTGCGCGAGGCGGCGCAGCGCGCCGGGGTCTCCTACCGCGCCGCCTGGGGCGCGCTCGGCGACGGCGCGCGCCTGTTCGGCGCACCGCTGGTGGACATGCAGCGCGGCCGCCGCGCGAGCCTCAGCCCCCTCGGCCGCAAGGTGCTGGCCGCGGACGAGCGCGTGCGCGAGGGCCTGGGCAAGCACTTCGAGCGCCTGCGCGCCGAGATCCCTGCCCTGCTGGCGAACGCGCTCCCAGGTGCGCGCCCGCACCTCACCATCCACGCCAGCCATGACCTCGCGCTGGAAACCCTGAGTGCGCTGTGCAGCCGCAGCCTCGACCTGGAAGTGGTGGTGCGCGGCGCAGACGATTGCCTCGCGGCGCTCGCACGCGGCGAATGCGACGTCGCGGGCTTCCACGTCGCCAATGCCCTGCCGCGCGCCGCGGCCGCGGCCGCTGCGCTGGGCCGATGGCTCGATCCGCGCAAGCACACGCTGATCCATTTCGTCGCGCGCGAGCAGGGCCTGATCGCGCGTCCCGGCTCGCGCATCCGCGGCGTGCACGACCTGGCGCGGCCGGGTGTGCGCTTCATCCATCGCCAGTCCCGCCCGACCGATCCGGGCGAGCTGTCGGTGGCGGAGTCCGTGGCCGCCGGACGTGCCGATGCGGGCTTCGGCCTGCGCGCCGATGCCACGCGCTACAAGCTTGCCTTCACGCCGCTCGCCACGGAGCGCTACTTTTTCGCCTGCGCTAAGGCCGCGCTGCGCGGCGCCGCGCTCAAGGCGCTGCTGGATGCCTTGAACAGCCCGGAGTTCGCCGCCCGCGCCGCGCGCCTGCCCGGCTACGACGCTACGCAGTCCGGACGGCGCGAAGCGCTCGACGCGGCCCTCACCTGGGTGGGGCGGTCTTGACAGGCCCCGCGGCGCGCGCGCATAGTGCGCGCCTTGGGGAACGCAGGCTCCCCACGCCATTCCGGCAAGACGTTTGCGTCCAAGCTCTGCGGTCTCTCGAGGAGAGCGCCATGGACGCGAGCATCACCCCCGCCGCATTGCGGCAAGCCCTTCGCAGCAGCCAACCTCCGCTCGTCATCGACGTGCGGAAGAAGCCCGCCTTTCTCGGCGCCACTGAAATGATCCGCGGCGCTCTGCGGCGGGATCCCCTGCGCGTCGCGGATTGGGGCGGCACCCTGCCCTCGGCCGCCAGCGTCGTCGTCTACTGCGTGCACGGCCACGAAGTGAGCCAGGGTGCGGCGCAGGCGCTGCGCGGCGCCGGCCTGCAGGCGAGCTACCTCGAAGGCGGACTGGAGCATTGGGACGGCGAGCGCGAGAGGAAGCCCGCGGGCGCCTCGACGCGCTGGGTCACGCGCGAGCGCCCGAAGATCGACCGCATCGCCTGTCCCTGGCTGGTGAAGCGCTTCGTCGACCCGGAAGCAGAGTTCCTCTACGTGCCGGCGGCGGACGTGCGCCGCATCGGCGCCGAGCGCGATGCGGAGCCCTACGACATCCCGGAAGTGAAGCTCTCGCACGAGGGCGAGCGTTGCAGCTTCGATGCGTTCCTCAAGGCCTATCGCCTCGCCGACCCGGCGCTCGCGGAGCTCGCCGTCATCGTGCGCGGCGCGGACACCGGGCGGCTCGACCTGGCGCCGCAGGCCGCGGGCCTGGCCGCGATGTCACTCGGCCTGTCGCGCACCTACCGCGACGACCACGAGATGCTCGAGCACGGCATGGTGATGTACGACGCGCTCTACGCCTGGTGCAAGGAGGGCAAGGCGGAGATCCATACGTGGAACCCCGCGGCGTACCGCTAGCAGCAGGGGGAAACAGCCCCCCCGCACCCCCCGGTGCCTCCGCTCGCCCTCAGGGGCCCGGGGCCGTCGGCTTTGGCGAGGCGTTCCGCTTCTGGCTGAAGCTCGGCTTCATCAGCTTCGGCGGCCCGACGGGGCAGATCGCGATCATGCACCAGGAGCTGGTGGAGCGGCGCCGCTGGATCTCGGAGAACCGCTTCCTGCACGCCCTCAACTACTGCATGGTGCTGCCCGGCCCCGAGGCGCAGCAGCTCGCCACCTACATCGGCTGGCTCATGCACCGGACGTGGGGCGGGATCGTTGCCGGCGGCCTTTTCGTCCTGCCCTCGGTATTCATCCTCATCGCGCTGTCCTGGATCTACCTCGCCTGGGGAAACGTGCCGCTCATCGCCGGCATCTTCTACGGCATCAAGCCTGCCGTGACCGCCATCGTCGTCGCCGCGGCACACCGCATCGGCTCGCGGGCGCTCAAGCACCCCGCCCTCTGGGCGATCGCGGCAGCCGCTTTCGTCGCCATCTTCGCGTTCGACGTTCCGTTCCCGGCCATCGTCGTCGCGGCCGGTATCGTCGGCTACCTCGGCGGACGCTTCGCGCCGCGGGCGTTCACGGCCGGCGGCGGACATGGCGGCGCGAAGGCGGGCTACGGGCCCGCGGTGATCGACGACGGCACGCCCACGCCGCCCCACGCGATCTTTTCCTGGCGCAAGTTCTGGGCGTACGGCGCGGCCGGCGTCGCGCTCTGGGCGCTCGTCCTTGGCGCGCTGGTGCTCGCCTCGGGCTTGCAGGGCACGCTCGCGCAGATGGGCTGGTTCTTCACCAAGGCGGCGCTGGTCACTTTCGGCGGTGCTTACGCGGTGCTGCCCTACGTGTTCCAGGGCGCGGTGGAGCACCACGGCTGGCTTACCGCGCCGCAGATGATCGACGGCCTGGCGCTCGGCGAGACGACGCCGGGACCGCTCATCATGGTGGTGGCCTTCGTCGGCTTCCTCGGCGCCGGCGTGGCGGGCGCGCTGGTGGCGACGTTCTTCACCTTCCTGCCCTCGTTCGTCTTCATCTTCATGGGCGCGCCGTTCATCGAGACTACGCACGGCGACCTCAAGTTCAGCGCTCCGCTCACCGGCATCACCGCGGCGGTCGTCGGCGTGATCCTGAACCTGGCGCTGTTCTTTGCCTGGCACGTGCTCTGGCCGCAGGGCAAGGACGGCCCCTTCGAGTGGGTCTCGGCGGCGATCGGCCTCGCGGCGCTCGTCGCGCTGTTGCGCTTCAAGGCCGGCGTCATGCCCGTGATCGGCGCCTGCGCAATCGCGGGACTCGCCGTCACGCTGCTCAAGCCGCTGGCCT
>DASTHP010000151.1:0-7173 GCA_035718125.1 Burkholderiales bacterium
CGGATGATCTGCTCTTCCACGAGGCCGCCCATCTGCAGCACGCGCGAACGCACGCTTTCCAGCTCGGCATCGAACTGCTTGGAGGTATGTTCGGTCATCGCCGCCAGCCTATCAGGTGGATGTGACTGAAATGTTACGCCCAATGCGCGCGCGGCGCCCGCGGGCGGCGAGGCGCAGCCGCGGCGCCTACTGCACGGCGCGCGCGGCGCGCCAGAGGCGCTGCTCGCGTGCCGCACCGACGCCACGCGCCACGTAGCCCTCAATGTGGCTGCCGGCGACGCGACCTTGGTAGTAGAGCGCCGCCTCGTCGTCGGTTCCCGTTCGCTCGACGATGACGAAGCTCAACCGATCTCCCTCTACCCGCGCTTCCCACACCTGTGCCGGAGCCCCGTCCAGCCGGGCGTCCACCGAGACCTCCTGGAAGCGCTGCTTGATCTCGAACTCGAGCGCGCGCGCCGGTTCCCCGGGGCCCGGCAGCGAGCGCCAGCGCCCCGCGACTCGCGCCGGCACGATCCAGAGCAGTACGTCCTTGCGGATCGAAGTCTTGCGATCCGGTCGCCAGCCGCCCATGCCGGAGGCGTGCGAGACGACGCGCGTGCCCGGCGCGAGGGTCAGCAGTGCCGGGCGAAGCTTCTCGTTGAGATTGGGCGAGAGGTAGAGCGCGACGACGGTCGCCTCGCGCAGGTCGGTCTTGAACAGGTCCTGTTCGAGGAATCGCACGCGGTCGGCCACGCCGGCTTGCTCCGCGTTTCGCCTCGCCTGCGCAATGAGCCGCTCGTCGATTTCCACGCCCACGCCGCGCGCGCCAAACTTCTTCGCCGCGGCGATCACCACTCTGCCGTCGCCTGCGCCGAGGTCGTAGACGATATCGCCAGGCCCGACCGCGGCGAGGCGCAGCATTTCGTCCACCGTCGAGGGCGGCGACGGAATGAACGGTGCGGGGTGCACCGTGCCGGTGTCCTGCGTGGCCGCCTGCCCCGCCATGCCGAGCAGCACGGCGCCCAACAGAGCGCGACCAGAGGCGTTCATGCTATTGCGCCCGGACGCGGCGCGGCCGGCATGCCTTGCCTTCGCACACAAGAGCCGATTCATGCGCCACGGCGCAAGATCTCGGCAATCTCGGTTTGCCCACTTTCCTGCGCGTACTGAAGGGGTGTGCGCGCAAAGCTGCCCTTGCTGCCCGCGATCGTGCGGTCGGCACCCGCCTCGACCAGCAGGCGCACGACTTCCGTGCGGCTGCTGATGACGGCGAGCATGAGCGCGGTAAGCCGATATTTTGCGGTGTGGTTCAGTGCGGCGCCCCTTTGGATCAGGAGCCGGGTCAACTCCACGTCGCCGCGATGGGCGGCATTCATCAGTGCCGTCTGGCCGTGCTCATCCAGTGCATCAATGTCCGCTCCCGCATCCAAGAGTTCGCAGACCTTGTTCAGGTCACCGGAACTGCTTGCGTCGCGCCATGAGACTTTCATGCAAGAAAACTGGGGTCAGGGCCGAATTTCTCTTGGGGGAAAAAATTCGGCCCTGACCCCAATTTTCTCCTGCTAGCGCTTCGGGCCGATCTGCTTGACGCCCTCGGGCGCACCGAGCAGCAGCAGGTCCGCCGGCCGGCGCGCGAACAGACCGTTGGTCACCACGCCCGCGATGTTGTTCAGCTCGGCCTCGAGCCGCGGCGGATCGGTGATCGTGAGCCCGTGGCAATCGAGGATCAGGTTGCCGTTGTCGGTCTTGAAGCTCTCGCGCAGCACGGGATGGCCGCCGAGCTTGCGCAGCTCGCGCCCGACGTGGCTGCGCGCCATCGGGATCACCTCGACGGGCAACGGGAACTTGCCGAGCACCGGCACGAGCTTGGAAGCGTCGCAGATGCACACGAACTTGCGCGCCACCGCGGCGACGATCTTCTCGCGCGTGAGCGCGCCCCCGCCGCCCTTGATCATGTACAGGTGCTCGGTCACCTCGTCGGCGCCGTCCACGTACACCGGCAGCTCGTCCACGGCGTTCAGGTCGAAGACGCGGATGCCATGCTTTTTCAGCCGCTCGGCGCTCGCCTCCGACGCCGCCACCGCGCCCTCGATGCGACCCTTGATGGCCGCGAGCGCGTCGATGAACAGGTTCACCGTCGAGCCCGAGCCGACGCCGACCACCGCGTCCTCGACGACGTGCTTGAGCGCTGCCTGCGCGACCAGCTTCTTCAGCTCGTCCTGTGTCATGCCTTCTTGCGCCGCGGCAGCAGCTCCGTGCACACGCCCTCGAAATGCTCCGCCGCCATGCCGACCGATTCGCTCAAGGTCGGGTGCGGGTGGATGGTCCTGCCGATGTCGGTGGCGTCCGCGCCCATTTCCACGGCGAGCGCGAGCTCGCTGATGAGGTCCCCGGCGCCCGTGCCGACGATGCCGCCGCCCAGCACGCGGTGCGATTCGGCATCGAAGATGAGCTTGGTGAAGCCCTCATCGCGCGCGTTGGCGATGGCGCGCCCCGAGGCGGACCAGGGGAACTTCGCCGTGCCCACGTTCATGCCGCTCTTTTTCGCTTCGTCCTCTGTCACGCCCACCCACGCGATTTCCGGATCCGTGTAGGCCACCGAGGGCACCACGCGCGCGTCGAAATGCGCCTTGTGCCCGGCCGCGGCCTCGGCTGCGACGTGCCCCTCGTGTACCGCCTTGTGCGCGAGCATCGGGTTGCCGGCGACGTCGCCGATGGCGAAGATGTGGGGCACGTTGGTGCGCATCTGCGAGTCCACCGGGATGAAGCCGCGCTCGTTGACCGTGACGCCCGCCTTCTCCGCGGCGATTCTCTTGCCGTTCGGCGTGCGGCCCACGGAGACGAGCACCAAGTCGTAGGTCTTCGGCTCCTGGCCCTCGATCTCTACGCGAATGCCATCCTTGGTCGCGGCTGCCTTGGTCGTTTTCGACTTCAGCATCACCCGGTCGAAGCGGCCGGCGTTGAACTTCTGCCACACCGCGACGAGATCGCGATCCGCTCCGAGCATCAGGCCATCCATCATCTCCACGACGTCCAGGCGCGCGCCGAGCGTCGAATACACCGTGCCCATCTCCAGGCCGATGATGCCGCCGCCGATGATGAGCATGTGCTTCGGCACCGCCTCGAGCGCGAGCGCGCCGGTAGAGTCGACAATGCGCGGATCCTCGGGAAGGAACGGCAGCCTCGCCGCCTGCGAGCCGGCGGCGATGATGGCGCTCTTGAAGCGCACGCTGGTTTTCTGCTTGCCGTCGACCGCGAGCTGGTTCGGGCCCGCGAATGCCGCCACGCCCTGCACCACCGTGACCTTGCGCATCTTCGCCATCGTGGCAAGGCCGCCGGTGAGCTTGCCGACGACCTTTTCCTTGAAGGCGCGCAGCTTCGCGAGATCCACCTTGGGAGCGCCGAAGCTGATCCCGTGGTCGGCGAGCGCCTTTGCCGCATCCATCACCGCGGCGGTGTGCAGCAGGGCTTTCGACGGAATGCAGCCGACGTTCAGGCACACGCCGCCCAGCACCGGGTAGCGCTCGACGATCACGGTCTTCAGGCCGAGGTCGGCGGCGCGGAACGCCGCGGAGTAGCCGCCGGGGCCCGCGCCGAGCACCACGACATCGCAGTCGAGCTCGGTCATGTCAGCGCGGCCACGTCAGAGAAGGGTCCGGCGGATGTCGCCGAGCACGCTCGCGAGGTACGCGGTGAAGCGCGCGGCCGCTGCGCCGTCGATGACGCGGTGGTCGTAGGAGAGCGACAGCGGCAGCATCAGGCGCGGCACGAAGGCCTTGCCGTCCCACACCGGGCGCAGCGCGGACTTCGACACGCCGAGAATCGCCACTTCCGGCGCGTTGATGATCGGCGTGAACGCCGTGCCGCCGATGCCGCCGAGGCTGGAGATGGAGAAGGTGCCGCCTTGCATGTCGCCGGGCTTCAATTTCTTGTCGCGCGCGAGCTTGGAGATGTCCGCGAGCTCGCGCGCGACCTCGAACACGCCCTTGCGGTCCGCATCGCGCACCACCGGCACCACCAGGCCATCGGGCGTATCCACTGCCACGCCGATGTTGTAGTACTTCTTCACCACCAGGCTCTCGCCCGAGCGCTCCAGGCTCGAATTGAAGTGCGGGTGCTGCCGCAGCGCCGTGACGCAGGCCTTGATGAGGAACGCGAGCATCGTCAGCTTGAAGCCCTGCTTCTCGGTCTCGGCGGTATTGCTCTTCCTGAACGCCTCCAGGTCGGTGATGTCCGCCTCGTCGAACTGCGTGATGTGCGGGATCGACACCCAGTTGCGATGCAGATTGGGCCCGGAGAGCTTCTGCAGGCGGGTGAGCGGCTTCACCTCGACCGGACCGAACTTGGCGAAATCCACGTCGGGCCAGGCGGGCAGGTTGAACGGCAGCGCGCCGCTCTTCGCCACCGGCGTCGCCGCCGGAACGGCCGCCAGGGCGCCCTTCACGTAGGCCTGCACGTCGGCATGCACGATGCGAGCCTTCGGGCCGCTGCCCTTCACGCGCGCCAGGTCCACGCCGAGCTCGCGCGCGAACTTGCGCACCGAGGGGCTGGCGTGCGGCTTGGACTGCGTCGCCTCGCGCGGCTCCCTTGGCACCGGCGGCAACGGGGTGGCGGCGACCACCGCTGCCGCGACTGGCACCAGCGCGGGGGAGGCGGGGCTCGCCGCGGCAGGGGCAGCAACCGCCGGTGCCGCAGCGCCGTCTGCCTTCAGCACGAGGATCGCCACCCCTTCGGAAACCTTGTCGCCGGTCTTCACGCGCAGCTCTTGCACCACGCCGGCCGCAGGCGACGGAATCTCCATCGTCGCCTTGTCCGATTCGAGCGTGATGAGCGACTGCTCTTTCGCCACCGTATCGCCCGGCTTCACCAGCACCTCGATCACCTCGACTTCCTTGAAGTCGCCGATGTCGGGCACCTTCACCGTCAGCGGTTCCACGGCCGCGGCGGAAGGAGCGGGGCGCGGCGCGGCAGCAGCCGGCGGCGGTGCGGCCGACGCGGAAGCCGCGGGCGCGGGTGCTGCCGGCGCGGGCTCAGCCCTGGCAGCCGCGGCTGGAGCCTTCGTCGCCGCAGGGGTGCCGGACTCCTCGAGCACGAGGATCGCGCTGCCCTGCGACACCTTGTCGCCGACCTTGAGCTTCAGCTCCTTCACCACGCCGGCGCCAGGCGAGGGAATCTCCATCGACGCCTTGTCGGACTCCACCGTGATCAGCGACTGCTCGGCGGCGACGGTGTCGCCCGGCTTCACCAGGATCTCGATGACCTCGACATCCTTGAAATCGCCGATATCCGGGACTGCGACCTCCCTCATACGGTGGTCGGATCCGGCTTGCTGGGGTCGATACCGTACTTGCGGATCGCCTCGGCGACGGTCTTCGCCGTGCCCATGCCCTGCTCGGCGAGCGCCTTCAACGCCGCGACCACGACGAAATGGCGGTTCACCTCGAAGAAGTAGCGCAGCTTGGCGCGCGAGTCCGAGCGCCCGAAGCCGTCGGTGCCGAGCACGCGGTAGACGCGCTCGCGCGGCACGAAGAGCCGGATCTGGTCCGCGTAGGTCTTCATGTAGTCGGTGGCCGCGACGACCGGCCCGGCGGGACGCTCGGCGAGCGCGCGCGTCACGAAGGGCACGCGGGGCTTGTCCTCGGGATGCAGCAGGTTCCAGCGCTCGGCCGCCAGGCCCTCGCGCCGCAACTCGGTGAAGCTCGTGGCGCTCCAGACGTCGGCCGCGACGCCCCAGTCCTTCTCGAGCAGCGCCGCCGCAGCCTCGACTTCGCGCAGGATGGTGCCCGAGCCCATCAGCTGCACGCGCGCCTTGGCCTTCGCCTTCGATTCACGCAGCAGGTAGGCGCCCTTGAGGATCCCCTCTTCCACGCCGGCAGGCATCGCCGGGTGCTCGTAGTTCTCGTTCATGAGGGTGATGTAGTAGTAGACGTCTTCCTGCTCGGCGACCATGCGACGCAGGCCGTCGTGCACGATCACGGCGAGCTCGTAGCCGTAGGCCGGATCGTACGAAACGCAATTCGGGATCACCGAGGACAGGATGTGCGAGTGGCCGTCCTCGTGCTGCAGGCCCTCGCCGTTCAGGGTCGTCCGGCCCGCGGTGGCGCCCAGCAGGAAGCCGCGCGCGCGCTGGTCGGCCGCAGCCCAGGCGAGGTCGCCGATCCTCTGCAGCCCGAACATCGAATAGAAGATGTAGAACGGCACCGTCAGCGCGTTCGAATGGCTGTAGGAGGTGGCCGCGGCGATCCACGACGAGAAGGCGCCCGCCTCGTTGATGCCCTCCTCGAGGATCTGGCCGGCCTTGTCCTCGCGGTAGAACATCACCTGGTCCCTGTCCACCGGCTCGTACTTCTGCCCTTCCGGCGCGAAGATGCCCAGCTGCCGGAACATGCCCTCCATACCGAAGGTGCGCGCCTCGTCGGGGACGATCGGCACGATGCGCTTGCCGATCTCCTTGTCGCGCACCAGCGCGGTGAGCAGGCGCACGAACGCCATGGTGGTGGAGATCTCGCGGCCCTCGCCCGAGCCCTTGAGCACGGCGTCGAATGCCGCAAGCGGCGGCACGGCCGGTACCGCGTCCGCCCTGCGGCGGCGCTGGGGCAGGAAGCCGCCGAGCGCCTGGCGCCGCGCGTGCAGGTATTTCATCTCCGGCGAGTCCGGCGGCGGCACGTAGAACGGCAGCTCGGCGAGCTTGTCATCGGGAATCGGGATGTTGAAGCGGTCGCGCATCTCCTTGATGGTCGCGAGCTCCACCTTCTTCAACTGGTGCGTCGGGTTCTTCGCCTGGCCCTGCTTGCCCAGGCCGTATCCCTTGATGGTCTTGGCGAGGATCACGGTAGGCTGACCCTTGTGCTTCACCGCTGCCGCATAAGCCGCGTAGATCTTGTGCGGGTCGTGGCCGCCGCGGTTCAGGCGCCAGATGTCCTCGTCGGTCATGCGCGAGACCATCTCGAGGACCTTCGGGTCCTTGCCGAAGAAGTGCTTGCGCACGAAGGCGCCGTCGTTCGCCTTGTAGTTCTGGTACTCGCCGTCGACGGTCTCCTCCATGATGCGCAGCAGCCGCCCTTCCTTGTCGCGCGCGAGCAGCGGATCCCAGTAGGCGCCCCAGATCAGCTTGATCACGTTCCAGCCGGCGCCGCGGAAGTCGCCTTCCAGCTCCTGGATGATCTTGCCGTTGCCGCGCACCGGGCCGTCCAG